>DATHGE010000267.1:0-2319 GCA_035317805.1 Flavobacterium sp.
CGCAGTTTATCATTATGAATTATGTCCCGCAAAATCCGGGTCCGAAGATGAAACATGTCGGACTTGTCGGTAAAGGCATCACTTTCGATACGGGCGGACTCAATATCAAAGTGGCCGGAATGGTGCAGATGAAATGCGATATGGCCGGTGGCGCCGCGGTTTTAGGCGCGATGCAGCTGATTGCCGATTTAAAGCTTCCTGTGAAAGTGACTGCGATTGTTCCGGCTTGCGAAAATTCGGTCGATGCCAAATCGTTCCTGCCGAGCGATGTGATCCAAAGCTATTCCGGGCATTCGATTGAAATCATCGATACAGATGCGGAAGGACGTTTGATTCTCGCCGACGGGCTTTCTTACCTGATTAAAAATTTCAACCCTGAGATTATTGTCGACATTGCAACATTAACAGGAAGCAGCGTTGGGACATTTGGTTACGAATGTGCCGCGCTGTTCACCAACAACGACAATATTTCCAAACAACTGCAGCAATCCGGCGATGCCATTGGCGAAAGGCTTTGGCAGCTGCCTTTATGGGATGCTTATAAGCCCGATATCGACAGCGATATCGCCGACGTCAAAAATTTCAGCGGAAAACCCGTTGCCGGTGCCATCAGTGCGGCAAAATTCCTCGAGTTCTTTACAAAAGAGCACAAAGGCTGGGCGCATCTCGATATTGCAGGCGTGGCTTTTGGTGACGATGAATTTGCAAAAAGCAAGCACGCAACCGCTTACGGTGTGCATTTATTGACTAAATTTATTGAAAATCTTTAAGTTATGAAAAACCAGAATAAAACCTTCGTATGCGTTTCAAACTATTTTAAAGGCTCCGATTTCCTGATCACATTGAAAAACCTGGGCAATACGGTTTTTCTGATTACGTCGGAAAAATTGCGAAACAAACCATGGCCGTTTGACCATATTGACGAAGTGTTTTATATGGAAGGGCAGGACACCGAGTGGAATCTCGAGCATTTGCTGCTTGGTGTAAGCAACCTGATGAAATCCAACCAGATCGACGCCGTAGTCGCATTGGATGATTTCGATGTGGAAAAGGCGACCTACCTGCGCGAGAACCTGCGCATTGATGGAATGGGGCAAACCACCGGGCGTTATTTCCGCGACAAGCTGGCGATGCGCATGCGCGCAAAAAGCTGCGGCATTTCCAATCCGCAATTCTGTTCGCTGTTCAATGACCATGACATCAATACATTTGCCGATACGATTTCGCCGCCATGGGTCTTGAAACCGCGCTCCGAGGCCTCAGCAAACGGTATTATTAAAGTATATGACAAGGAAAGCCTGTGGATCAATATCAATGAGATGGGCAACAACCGTTTCAAGTATTTGGTGGAGCAATTCCGTCCCGGCGATGTGTATCATTGCGACAGTTTGATATTGGACGGGAAGATTATCTTCAGCATCACTTCACGATATCTTGCCACGCCGATGGAAATTTCCCAGGGCGGCGGCATTTTCAGGAGCGCCAATATTCCATATGATTCGGAGGACGACAAGGCAATTAAGAAAGTGAATGAGCAGGTGATTAAAGGGTTCGGACTCAAACATGGCGCCGCGCATTCGGAATACATCAAATGCAAAGATGACGGCAAAATCTATTTCCTTGAAACTTCGTCACGTGTTGGCGGTGCGCACCTGGCTGAAATGATCGCTGCGGCTTCGGGAATAAACCTTTGGTCGGAATGGGCGAAAATTGAAGACGCACTTGTAAAAGAAACCAAATACAAACTGCCGAAAATAAAAAAGGAATATGCCGGAATTGTGCTGACCTTATCCAAATTTGAAAACCCGGATTTGTCTTCGTTTAGTGACGATGAAGTTTGTTTCCGCGTGCCTTTGGAATATCATGCCGGACTGATCGTCAATTCGGATAAGCAGGAAAAGGTTTTGGAATTGCTCGATAATTATGCCGACAGGCTGGTTCGTGATTTTGCGACGGTTGCGGCTCAGGCGGCAGTGAAGAATCTGCATTGATTTAACCGCAAAGTCCACAAAGTAAAGAAGCGCAAAGTTCACTAAGATTTAGAAACTTTGCGCTTTTCTTTGCGATAAACTTCGTGGACTTTGCGGTTAAATCTATCTTTCGAATAAACCAAGCGTTCCACCAACCCAATCTTTGTCCTTATTAAACTTGACGCCGATCATTTCGCCGCGGCTCAAACGCACGAGATTGCAAAGCGGAGTAGGGGAATCGTCATTTTTCTTCCATACGAAAAGCACGCGGACCTCGGCTTTGACTTTTCCGTCGGGCGATTGTACGATTGGAATGTAGTTGACTTTTTTCTGTAAAATATAAAGGTCT
>DATHGE010000268.1:0-7866 GCA_035317805.1 Flavobacterium sp.
AAAGACACCACTGCCGCATCATAGCCAATCGGGTGGCTGCTTTTCGGAATGGGTATTTCGGTCCTGAACTGCATCTGATGTTAATTCCCCGGAAGCACCGAGTTGTTGTAAAAGTATTCTGTCGTAGTGTCGTCGCCATCAAAATCCTGAGAATCTGAAACCGGATAATGGCCTTCGTTGTCTTCGTAAGAGAACGAGGCACTCGGCACGCCATCGGTGGTTTCCGCCAACAGGTTGTGGAAAACAGAACCCGTGGCTTCGTTGCCGTAAAACAGCAGCTTGTTGAAACCCAATATGTTTTTTCCCGGATTGTTCCAAATGTCATAAGAATACGTAAAACCCGGACTGTAATCGGTCACGATCTGGCTCACTTCGCCGTTGCTTATGGTAATGGTTCCGGTTCCGTCGGCCGTGGCCTGTATGCTTCCGTCTCCGGTGTAATGGTTTATCGAAACGGTTCCGTCGGTATTATAACTGTAGATTTCTTTCGAACCCAGATTAGAACCCGGATCAACCGTCACAAAAGTGGTCAGTTGGCCCTGTGTATTGTAACTGAAAGTGTCTTTCTGGTCTAAAGCATTCGCGGCGGTAAAATATTCGATTTTGGTAATGAGGTTGCCCGTATAGCTGAATTTCAGATGATAGCCATCAGAATCGGTCGCGGTGAGCAGCCTGTTGCCATCATAGGCATAAATCGTACTCAGCGAAGTGTTGTCGCTGTAATGCGCGATGGTTTTAGTCAGCAGCACGACATCGGTTACCGGGTTGAAGGCATCGGGATCGTATGGCCGCAGATCATCATCGCCGTGGCAGGAAGTGAATGCGATTAAGAAAATCGCTATAAGGGAAAATATCTTTTTCATTTTCAAATTTTTATTTTAAAAGGACAAATATCGAATGATATTAATTCTATAGTTATTCGTAATAGTAATTCATTTGGTTCTCAGAATCTGTAATAGAACCATCGTCAACTTACAGGTAACCGTATTGGAAAATCAGTGGCTGACCATCATTATCAAAAGGATCGATGTGGATCGCCTGTGTCATATAATCGGCGGCGTTATAAGTGTATTCGGTTACATCAGTATCGACCTGTGAACTTCCGGTTGCGGAATAAGTGACCGACGTGCAATTGTGCGGCGTCATGATTTCCGACTCATATCGCGTAATCCTATTGTATCCGACGATGCCATTATACGGCGAATTTTTATCGTCAAACGTGTAGACCGATGTGAGAATCATGTCTTCATCCTCGAGCGAAAATGTTTCCGTTTTGGTAAGTTGACTATCTTCAAAATAAACTTTCATTTTTCCAGAAACCGTAGTTTGTACATCCAAATCACCATCATAAACCGTTAACATCATGGTATGGTCATTATCATTGTAAATATAGTCAACGCGGCGGGCCGAATTCTCATTGGTTCCGAAAATCAATCTCTTGATTAGCCGTTCCTGGGAATCATAATCAAGCGTTTCTATGGATGTCTGGCTGTTGTTTGTGAAATGGTCGATTCTCGTAATCAGATTCCCGGTATAAGTGTAATTGTCATAGGCGCCTGGTGTTGAAGTCACATTCAACCTCGTGACATAATTGCCGTAATATTCGAATTCGAAATTATAAGTCAATGCACCGCCGTTTGCAATGACATTGATGGTCTTGAGTAAAGTCCCATCAGAATTTGCTGCTCCGGAATCGTCATCCGAACAAGAAATAAGCATGAAAATCGCGCTGAACATTAAAAGTATTTTTCTCATCGGTTTTATTTTGGTTACGGCAAATAAAGTCAAAAAAGCCCAACAAAAAAAACCCCGCAACATAATGATGCAGGGCTTTTGAAATTTACGTTTTTATTTTATAAACCCGATGGCCTGTTCCAAGGCCTGCGGAATCCCTTCGATATCTTTCCCGCCTGCGGTTGCAAAAAATGGCTGTCCGCCGCCGCCGCCCTGGATGTGTTTCCCGAGTTCGCGAACGACCTGCCCGGCATTGAATCCTTTTGAAGCCACCAATTCCTTGGAAATATAGCATGTCAGCATCGGTTTCCCTTCTTCGGCTGTAGCCAAAACCAGGAAGATATTCTGTGCCGTATTCCCGATTTCGTAAGCGAGGTCTTTGGCGCCTTCCGCATTGAGGTCGATTTGTTTTGCAAGGAATTGTATGCCGTTGATTTCTTCGAGTTCCGAAACCAGTTCGGCTTTCATTCCTTTAACTTTATCTTTCATCAGGGCTTCGACCTGTTTGGCCAGTTTTGCATTTTCTTCCTGCAGCGAAACAACCGCTTTCAAAGAATCCTGCGGGTTTTTCAACACCAGTTTGATCTCTTCCAATGCCTTTTCCTGCGAAGCGAAATACGCTTTCACCGCATCAGAAGTGATGGCTTCTATACGACGGATTCCCGCCGCCACGGCGCCTTCGCTGATAATTTTGAAATGCCAGATTTCGGCCGTATTCTGTACATGAATGCCACCGCACAATTCCATGCTGTCGCCAAATTTAATCGCGCGCACATGATCGCCGTATTTTTCCCCGAACAATGCCATCGCGCCTTCGTCTACAGCCTGTTGGAACGGAATGTTCCGCCTTTCGATCAATGGCAAATGCTCCTGGATCCTTTCGTTGACGAAATCTTCCACTTCGCGCAATTGTTCATCGGTGACTTTGGCGTAATGCGAGAAATCGAAACGCAAATGATTCGGATTCACTAATGAGCCTTTCTGCTCGACATGTTTTCCTAAAATCGTGCGCAAAGCCAAATGCATCAAGTGTGTCGCCGAGTGGTTGCTGGCCGAATCCTCGCGCAGTTTCTTGTCGACTTTCGCCATGAAAGACGCATTTACGCTTTCAGGCAATTGCCTCGTGAAATGCATAATCAGGTTATTTTCTTTTTTGGTATCGATAATTTCAATCGATTCGTTTGCGTTTGAAATCGTTCCTTTATCGCCAACCTGTCCGCCGCCTTCGGGATAAAATGGTGTATGGTCGAGAACGATCTGGTATAATTTTCCATCTTTTTTGGAATCGATACTTCTATAACGCGTAATTTTTACTTCGTTGACTAGTAAATCGTAGCCGACAAAAGTTTCGGTGTTGCCTTCGACCAAAATCGTCCAGTCGTCGGTGGAAACTTCAGATGCGGCGCGCGAGCGTGTCTTTTGTTCGAACATCGCTTTGTCGAAACCTTCTTCGTCGAGTTCGAGTCCGCGTTCGCGTAAAATCAGCGCTGTCAAATCGATCGGAAACCCAAAAGTATCGTACAATTCAAAAGCTTTCTGGCCAGAAACGGTATTGTCTTTGGTTTCTTTGATGACGTTTTCGAGCAATTGCAATCCTTGGTCTAAAGTCCTTAAAAAGGAATTTTCCTCTTCGCGGATCACATTCATCACGAGATTTTTCTGCGAAACGATCTCCGGAAATGGCCCGCCCATTTGCGCGCTTAAAGTGTCGACGAGTTGATAGATAAACGCTTCTTTCGTATCCAGAAACGTAAACCCGTAACGGATCGCGCGGCGCAAAATCCTTCTGATTACATAACCGGCGCCGGTGTTTGACGGCAATTGTCCGTCGGCGATCGCGAAAGCAACCGCTCGCACATGATCGGCGATGACGCGGATCGCGATGTTGATTTTCTCTTCGGCTTCGTCTTTGGCCTTGATCGTATATTTTGTTCCGGTAACGGCTTCGATTTTGTTGATCAGCGGCGTAAAAACGTCGGTGTCGTAATTGGACTGGACGCCTTGCAAAACCATACACAGCCGTTCGAAACCCATTCCGGTGTCGACGTGCTGCGCCGGTAATTTCTCGAGCGAGCCGTCGGCTTTTCGGTTGAATTCCATGAACACGTTGTTCCAGATTTCGACGACATGCGGATGGTCGTTGTTGACCAGGTCCTTTCCGGGAATTTTTGCTTTTTCTTCTGCCGAACGGATGTCGACGTGGATTTCGGAACACGGTCCGCACGGTCCCTGGTCGCCCATTTCCCAAAAGTTGTCTTTTTTATTTCCGAGCAGGATCCTGTCTTCTGAAATTAATGATTTCCAGATGTCGTACGCTTCCTGGTCGAACGGCACATTTTCTTCCTTGCTGCCTTCAAAAACCGTTACATATAAAATATCCTTGTCGATTTTGTAGACTTCGGTCAGTAATTCCCACGCCCAATGGATCGCTTCTTTCTTGAAGTAATCGCCAAAGCTCCAGTTGCCGAGCATTTCGAACATCGTGTGGTGGTAGGTATCGATTCCGACTTCCTCCAAATCGTTGTGTTTTCCCGAAACGCGCAAACATTTCTGCGTATCGGCGATGCGCTTGCTTTTCGGCGTGCCGTTGCCGAGGAAATATTCCTTGAACTGCGCCATTCCGGAGTTGTTGAACATCAGCGTCGGGTCGTCTTTTAAAACGATGGGCGCCGATGGCACGATCAAATGGCCTTTGCTTTGGAAAAAATCTAAAAACTGTTGTCTGATATCCTGTGATTTCATGCGAAAATGTTGATTTGTTTAGGCGTTAATTCGGTTAATCGACATGTCCAAAATTGACAAATCCACAAATGACCAAATTAACGCGATTGCCCCGGATGGCAGCGGAAAGCTTTGCGGATGCGGCAATTTACTTTTTGCTGTGGCGGAAAGGCGACCAACGGAAGCCATTGCCGGCGCTTGCAAAAATGATTGCCGGGACGCGAACTTGCAGCGTACAGCCGGATCAGGCACAATACTTTATTAATATTCTGAAAAAAAGACAGAACAAATAAAACATTTCTTAAATTTGTTCGACCCGACGCTCAAAAACGTTGGCGTTCCTGTTTTTCAGGTGCAAAAATAGGATTTTTTAAAATATGAAGAAGGTAAAATATTATTACGATCCCGAAAATCTCGCGTACCGCAAAATCAAGACGAAGAAATCGACGAAATTTGGTTATGTCGCTTTGTTTTTACTCGCTTCGGCGATTTTTGGCGTACTGAGTTTCGTGGTTTTATTGAATACGCCTTTTTTTGAGACACCGAAAGACCGGCTGCAGGCGCGTGAGATTGAGAATTTTAAGCTTCGCTATGCAATTTTGAATAAGAAAATGGACCAGATTGATGACGTTCTGGAGAATGTGGCCGACCGCGACAACAACCTCTACCGCGTGTATTTTAATACGTCTGCGATTCCGGATGAACAGCGCAAGGCGGGTTTTGGCGGTGTGAACCGTTATAAGGAACTCGAAGGTTTTGACAATTCGGAACTCGTGATCAATACGTCGAAACGCGTCGATGTGATTTCGAAAGAGCTCGTGATCCAGTCGAAATCTTTGGATGAGATTTTAAAACTGGCGAAAGACAAGAGCAAATTATTGGCGGCGATTCCGGCGATCCAACCGGTAAGAAATGAGAATTTACGGCAAATGGCTTCGGGTTTCGGATATCGGACCGATCCGTTTACCAAAGCCCGGAAGTTTCACGCCGGGATGGATTTTTCGGCACCAAACGGGACCCCGATTTTCGCGACCGGCGATGGCATTGTTGAACGTGCGGATAATACGGCATCGGGTTACGGAAACCATATTGTGATCCGCCACGGCTTTGGATATGAAACTTTATACGGACATTTGAGCAAATACAAAGTGCACGCAGGGCAAAGCGTGAAACGCGGCGACATTATCGGTTATGTCGGCTCGACCGGAAGATCGGAAGGTCCGCATTGCCATTATGAAGTGCACAAAAACGGGGAAGTCGTAAACCCTTTGAATTTTTATTACGGCAATATTTCGGCGGCAGAATATGTCGTCATTTCAAAATTGGCTAACCAGGAAAATCAATCACTCGACTAATGCATATAGAATTATCACCGGACAAAAGGTATTACAGTATTGGCGAGATTGCCAGGGCATTTAATGTGAATGCATCGCTTATCCGCTTTTGGGATAAGGAGTTCGACATCCTGAAGCCAAAGAAAAATGCCAAAGGCAACCGGATGTTTACACCCGAAGATGTGAAGAACCTGCAGTTGATTTACCATTTGGTAAAAGAACGCGGTTTTACGCTCGAAGGGGCAAAAACACATTTGAAAGAAGGACAGAAAAAGACGTTGGACAAATTCGAAATCATCAGTAAACTCGAAGGCATCAGGGCGCAACTGACCAATATCAAGAACCATTTGTAAAAGCGGTACACTTTATGCTGGGTGTGCGCCGATCAATAAAAATCAATAATCAATTTTAAAATCAAACAACATGAGAAAATTTTTGCCTTGGATTATCGGAATAGTCGTAGTTTTTGCAATCTATGCCTACGTCAAAGGAATCAACAACACCGCGGTGACGCTCAACCAGAACATTGAAGAATCATGGGGGAATGTGCAAACTTCTTATCAAAGACGAAATGACCTGATTGGCAATCTGGTGAATACCGTTAAAGGATATGCCGAACACGAAAAATCAACCTTGACTGCGGTGATCGAAGCGCGTGCCAAAGCGACAGCAATAACCGTTGATCCTTCCAATATTACACCTGAGCAATTGGCGGCGTTTAATTCCGCTCAAAGCGGGGTTTCTTCTTCACTTTCCAGATTATTGGTTAGCGTAGAACAGTATCCGAACCTTAAAGCAGACCAGAGTTTCCTAAAGTTACAGGATGAGCTGGCAAGCACCGAAAACCAGATCTTAACCGCCCGGACGCGTTTCAACGAAGCGGTGAAACCATACAACAACCACATCAAGACGTTCCCGAACAATCTATTTGCTGGAATGTTTGGCTTCAAGGAAAAAGCCTATTTCGCAGCTTCCGAAGGTGCCGACAAACCTGTAGAGGTTAAATTCTAATGACCGAAAACATGTCAAAAGTAGAAGATTTTTTAACCGCGGCCGAAGAACAGGAAATCGTTGAAGCCATTCGCCTGGCGGAAAAGGAAACTTCCGGTGAAATCCGCGTACACCTTGAAAAAACAACTTCCATTGCGCCGTTTGACCGCGCTTTGGAAGTTTTTCATTTATTGGAAATGCACCAGACGAAACTCAAAAACGGTGTGTTGATTTACCTTGCCGTCGAAGACAAAGCATTCGTCATCTGCGGCGACAAAGGCATCGACGAAGCGGTTCCTGAAAATTTTTGGGATGCCACCCGCGATGTCATGCGGGAACAATTCAAGGACGGAAATTTCAAACAGGGATTGATCAACGGCATCCGAAAAGCCGGCGCGCAATTGCAGCAATATTTTCCTTGCGAGGATGACGACAGCGATGAATTATCAAACGAAATATCAAAAGGATAATGATTTCAATTAAAAAAAACAGCCCGATTTTCCTGACACTGATCGTTTGCTTTTTATTCTCACAAATTGGTTTCGCCCAATTTACGATTCCGGAAAAACCAAAATTCCAGACTTCGGTCTACGATTATGCCAGTCTTTTAAGCGCCTCTGAAAAAGCGCAGCTCGAAGAAAAACTGATTCGCTATTCCGATTCCACCTCAACGCAAATCGTCGTCATAACAGTCGAAAGCCTCAAAAATGAAGATGTGCTGCAGTTGGCTACAAAATGGGGACAAGCGTGGGGTTTTGGGCAAGCCAAAGAAGATAACGGAACCATAATCCTCGTAGCTAAAGACGAAAGAAAAGTAGCGATCGCTCCCGGCTACGGACTCGAAGATCGTCTGACAGCCGGACAGGGCGGCGAAATTATCCGAAATATCATGATTCCCGAATTCAAAGCGGGAAGCTATTACAACGGCCTCGACAAAGGTGCCGACGCCATTTTTGATGTCTTCATGGGCAAGTATAAGGGCGAACGCAAAAGCGATAAAAAAGGCTTTCCCATTGGATTGTTTGTCTTTATCGGAATCATTATCCTGATGATCATTTCACGCGGCAGGCGCGGCGGCGGGAATTCC
>DATHGE010000269.1:0-5352 GCA_035317805.1 Flavobacterium sp.
AAACCCCGAAAAAGCCCGAAAGCGACATGACTATAAACCTGATGGCGCGCATAACTATTCGTCGTCGGCTTCGAAAAAAAGCGGTTCGATCATAATCTTATCCGCCAAGGCCTCAACCCTTTCGGTGGCTTTTTCGGTAAAGAAAAGCCGTTGCGTTTTCTCGATGCTGTTAGACAACCGCTGCACCACGGCATCCATGCGGTTCCTGAATAAAATATCGGCATCGTCTACGATAAACATCTTGATGGTGTTGATATTGAAACCCGCCGTCGCAAATATATTGTTCACTTTACCCGGTGTCCCGATTAAAACGTCGAGTCCGAGCGAAATGTGGTTTTTGTCAAAATCGACATCGCCTTTTTCGTGTACGCCATAAACGCGCAGGTCGGTATAATTGCCGTAGGTTTTGAAGAGCGACACCATTTCAAGCACTTTGTCTTTGTCTTCCACGAGTATTAAGGCACGCGTGCTTTCGCCGATTTCCTTCTCCAGTTTTTGGATCACATTGATGACGATTGTGGTCGTTTTTCCGGAACCGGCTTTTGAAATCACGACACAATCGGCGCCGCTTTTTATGGATGAGAAAGTCTCCGATTGCAATTCGTTGGCATCTGTGAGTCCGTTTTCGATGAGCGCCTGCTGCAGGTTTGGGTTTATTTTTTTTAAGTTCATTGTTTTGGATTGTTACGCAAAGATACGTCAATGAACCACAGCCATCCGCAAAGTAGGATTAAAATCTCTGCGTAACTTCGCGCTGCTCTGTGGTAAAATTTATTTGCTTGCGAAAAGTTTCACATCGCTTTCCGAAATCTCATTTCCGCCAAGGATAATCAATCTTTCGACAACATTGCGCAGTTCGCGGATGTTCCCGGTCCAATCGTATTCTTTTAAAAGTTCGATGGCTTCCGCCGAAAAAGATTTTGGTGCGTTGCCCTGTTCCTGTGCAATCTTTACAGCGAAATGCTCAATCAACAACGGAATGTCATCGCGGCGTTCGTTGAGCGACGGCACTTTTACCAGGATTACCGCGAGTCTGTGGTACAAATCCTCACGGAAACGGCCTTCGGCGATTTCGACTTTGAGGTCTTTATTGGTTGCGGCAACGACGCGAACATCGACCTTGATTTCTTTTTCATCGCCCACACGGGAGATCTTGCTTTCCTGAAGCGCACGCAACACTTTGGCCTGCGCCGAAAGGCTCATATCGCCGATTTCGTCAAGGAAAATCGTGCCCTTGTCTGCCGCCTCGAATTTCCCGGCGCGGTCTTTTACGGCCGATGTAAAGGCGCCTTTGACGTGCCCGAACAATTCGCTTTCGATAAGTTCTGAAGGAATTGCGGCACAGTTCACCTCGATCAGTGGCGCATTGGCGCGTTCGCTTTTTTCGTGCAGCCAGTGTGCGACGAGTTCTTTTCCGGTACCGTTTGGACCCGTTACGAGTACGCGTGCATCGGTTTTGGCGACTTTCTCGATAATTTCCTTGATGTGGTTGATGGCGTCGCTTTCTCCGATCATCTCGTAGTGCTTGCTGACTTTCTTCTTGAGGATTTTATTTTCGACCACGAGCTGTTTCTTGTCGAGTGCGTTGCGGACGGTATTCAATAACCGGTTCAGATCCGGTGGTTTTGAGATGTAATCGAATGCGCCCAAACGCATGGTCTGGATGGCCGTTTCCATATCGCCGTGGCCGGAAATCATGACCATCGGGATTTCGGGTTTGATTTTTTTTACCGCTTCGAGGAGTTCGACGCCGTCCATTTTGGGCATCTTGATGTCGCAGAGCACGAGATCGTAGTCGGTGTTCTTGATTTTCTCGAATCCCGAGATGCCATCTTCGGCATCCTCGACGATATAAGTGTCACTTTCTTCGGAGAGGATTTTGGTGAGCACGCGGCGGATCGCGGCTTCGTCTTCTATGATGAGTATTTTGGGCATGGGCTGAGTGGCTTGGTTGCTGAGTAACTGAATGGCTAAGTTAGTCAGAAGTTGGGGAAATTTGGTTGGATTTATATTTTGATTGGGAAATTTTGAATTGGAAACGGGTGCCTAGCCCCGATTGCAGCGGAAATCCTTTTTTTGCCTTCACGAAAACCCCTCGACTGCGCTCGGGATGACAAGGCAAAAAAGATTGCAGCGGAAAGCGGGAAACAGCTCCTGAGATTGCTTCGTTATGCTCGCAATGACGACTACACTCAGGCGCTCAGTTACCCGGCGGCCCAGGCATTTCTCTTAATATTTCAGCCACTTGAAAATTTCCTTCCACGATGGTTTCTTGCCGTACATTAAAATTCCGACGCGGTAGATTTTTGCGGCAAACCACACTACACCGAAGAAAGTGCCGAACAAAATAGCAATGGAAAGTGCCAACTGCCACCACGGCACGCCGAACGGAATCCGCATGAGCATGACGATTGGCGAGGTAAGCGGCACCATCGAAAATACGGTGGCGACCGTTCCGTGCGGATCGTTGATGACGGTGAAAATGCCGATGTAAACTCCAAGCACTAAGGGCATGATGATCGGAAGGAGGAATTGCTGCGAATCGGTTTCGTTGTCGACTGCGGCTCCAATTGCGGCGTAAAACGAGCTGTACAGGAAATAGCCGCCGACGAAATAGACGATAAAGCAAACCACGAGCAGCATCAACGGAAGGTCGCGGATCTGTGCGAACAAGGTTGGGATATTGCCCATCTGGTTTTGTGCCGCCGCCATCATTTCGGGCGACATGTTGGCCGTTGGCCCGGTGTTTAGTCCGAAGACTGCCGATCCGATGAACATGAGTACGATTCCGATTACGGCCCAGATGATGAATTGGAGTACGCCCGCGAGCGATGTCCCGATGATTTTCCCCATCATTAACTGAAATGGCTTGACGGAAGAAATGATGATTTCGATAATGCGGTTGGTTTTTTCCTCGATGACGCTGCGCATGACCATGTTGCCATAGATAATGATGAACATCATGATGAGATAACCGAAGGCGCAGCCGATGCCGATTTTAAGTTCGTTGAGCCCTTTGATACTTTGTTCGCCTGAAGATTTCGACAATGCGATACTGACTTTGGCTTTGGCTTTCTGGAAGGCGATTGTGTCGAGTTTGGCCTGTTCGAGATTGGCTTTGGTGAGTTTATCGGCGATGACATCTTCGAGGTTTCCGATGAAAGAAAGGCTCGGGCTGTCGTTAGAGATAAACTGCACTTTATTCTCAAGCGCTTTCGGGTCGTGTATGTTTGGGATAAAAAGCACGCCTTCGTAATATTCGCTGGCAATGCTGTCGCGCAGCACTTTCATGTCGGTTCTGGACAAATCCTGGTAATGGTATTCGTCGGAATTTTTGAATTCGCTTACAAATAATCCCGATTCGTCATGAATGGCGATTTGTTTGACATCTGCTTTAAGCGAACCGAGATAGGCGATGAAAGAGATGATTCCGACCAGTAAAAGCGGACTCAGGAAAGTCATTACGATAAACGACTTGTTGCGTACTTTGGCCGTAAATTCCCTTTTGATGATTAAAGATAAGACACCCATTTTGAATTTGGATTATAAGTTAGGAGTTGTGATTGAAGCCGTTTGTGGTGACTGTGCGGATGAAAATATCATTGACACTTGGGATTTTTTCAACGAAATGCGTCACTTGTCCGCGCTGTGTGAGAATGGTGAGCAGCTCATTTGGTGTTGCATTTCCAATCCGGATATCGAGTTTGAGTTCGTCGTTGAGCGATTTGAAATCGGTTTGCGCGACGGTGAATTTTTGGGTCAGGTCGTACATCAGGCCTTCGACGTTTGAAGTGAGGATGCCAACTTCAAAACTGTTGGTGCGGTATTGCTTCTTGACATCGGTGAGTTTGCCTTCGATGAGTTTGTTGGATTGGTGGATGAGCGCAATATCGTCGCACAATTCCTCAACGCTTTCCATTCGGTGTGTCGAAAAAATGATGGTCGAACCCTGTTGCTTCAGAGCCAGAATTTCATCCTTGATCAGATTCGCATTAACCGGATCGAAACCTGAAAACGGTTCGTCAAAAATAAGCAGTTTCGGTTTGTGCAGGACGGTCACTACGAATTGGATCTTCTGCGCCATTCCTTTGGAAAGTTCCTGGATTTTCTTGTTCCACCAGCCTTTGATTTCGAGGCGATCGAACCAATATTCGAGCTGCTTCCTGGCTTCATCGTGCGAAAGGCCTTTGAGTTGTGCGAGGTACAGGCACTGTTCGCCCACTTTCATCGATTTGTATAAACCGCGCTCTTCGGGTAAGTAGCCGATCTGCGCCACGTGTTTGGGCTGGAGCTTTTCGCCGTCGAGGATGATTTCGCCGCTATCGGGCATAGTGATCTGGTTGATGATCCTGATGAGGGAAGTTTTTCCGGCACCATTTGGTCCCAGCAGTCCATAAATACTGCCTCTCGGAACCGTTAAAGAAACTGCGTTAAGCGCGGTGAAATTGCCGTATTGCTTGACTACTTTGTTGACTTCAAGTATGTTATCCATTGGGATTTTTGATTTATTTTATAAGTCGGCCTTGTTATGGCCATGGCTTGTAAATGTAGGAAATTAGATGCGACAGCGTTTAAAATGTTACAAAAAAAACCCACCCTTATTTGCACAAGGATGGGAAAAATTGCTATGAAAAAGAAATTACTAGTTACCTAGTAACATTCAAATGTAAAATATTTTTTTAAGTTATGAAAACATATCTTTAACTTTTTCGAAAAAAGATTTGTCGGTTTTTTCAGGATTCGGGATGAAATTCTCCTCGGTAAGGGATTTCTCAAAAAACGTCTTCTGTTCCTTGTTCAGCGTTTTTGGCGTCCATACATTTACGTGTACGAGCAAATCGCCGCTTCCGTATCCGTTAAGGCTTGGAATTCCTTTTCCTTTGAGTCTGAGTATTTTACCTGATTGGATTCCTTCTTCCAATTTAATACGGACTTTTCCGTTGACCGCTTCGATATCTTTGGAGATCCCGAGTACTGCTTCAGGAAAACTGATGTACAGGTCGTAATGCAGGTTTTCACCTTCACGCTTGAGGAATTCATGTTCGACCTCTTCGATTGCGACAATAAGATCTCCCGGAATACTGTTGTTACCTGGCGCATCGTTTCCTTTATTGGAAACTTTCAGCTGCATGCCGTCTACTACGCCTGCGGGAATTTTGATCGATACGGTTTCTTCGGCCGTTACCATTCCGTGTGCATCCGCATCCGCAGGTTTTTTGTCGAGTATTTGTCCGCTTCCGCCGCAAGTCGGGCAGGTTGACGCCGATTGCATCCTTCCCAGAATCGTATTGGTAACGCGCATCACCTGGCCTTGGCCGTTACAGGTGGAACAGGTTTTATAGGTGACGCCTT
>DATHGE010000270.1:0-12009 GCA_035317805.1 Flavobacterium sp.
ATACGAGGTCATTTTTACAAAACTCACTTCGCACATGCCGCGGTAATGCTTCATCAAATCGGACATCACCATAAAAGCGCCATTGAGTACACCGATAAAAACCGGGGTTTCATCAAAAAAATCGGCGTCCATTTGTTTGGCGATATTGGCCAAAGCGAAATCTATTTCTTCTGCAGAAATAAAAGGAACGAAATGTTTGTCATGCAGTTGTATCACTTTTTTCGGTTTTAGAATAATTTGCAAATATAGGTATTTAGAATGGAGCAAACAGTAAGATTAATACAGTTAAGGGTATTTTTTGCGACTGTTAAATCTGGCATAATATTCGGCGGTAAATTTGAGCCGGTTTTTTTAAATCCTTAAATTGTTGCTGCCAACTATAATGCAACGCTATGAAAACAATTACAATTGCGGTTAGCCTTTTATCGGCTATCGTTGTCTCTTCCTGCAATGGGCAGGTTAAAAAATCGGAAAAGGAAACACTTGCAAAGCAACCCGACATTACCGTAAAAACGGCCATTGGCGATCTCATTTTGCCGCCACCTTTCGCCACCCAATCAGCTACTAAAAGAAGCAACATCACTGACTGGCCGGCAGGAAAAACACCAAAAGCACCCGAAGGTTTTACGGTAACTAAATTCGCCGAAAACCTCGAGAATCCGCGCTATACTTATATCGCACCGAACAATGATATTTTTGTGTGTGAATCCTCGGCAGACCGAATTACCGTTTTCCGCGACAAGGACCAAAATGGCTCTTTTGAAACACAAAAGGTTTTCCTCAAAAAACTCAATCAGCCTTTCGGGATGCTCGTGCTTAACAATTATTTTTATGTCGCCAATACCGACGGCGTTTACCGATATGCTTACATCGAAGGCCAGTTGGAATTAACCACCAAAGGCGAAAAAATCCTCAAATTGCCCGCCGGCGGTTACAACAACCACTGGACGCGGAATCTTATTTCCAACAAAGACGGATCGAAAATTTACGTGACTGTCGGTTCCGGGAGCAATGTTGCCGATCACGGAATTGAACACGAAGTGCGGCGCGCCGACATCCTTGAAATCAACCCTGACGGAAGCGGGGAGAAAATATTCGCGAGCGGACTGCGGAATCCTGTGGGTATGGACTGGAATCCGGAAACCGGCGAACTCTGGACTGCGGTGAATGAACGCGACGGACTCGGCGACGACCTGGTTCCCGATTACATCACAAGCGTTAAGAAAGACGGATTTTACGGTTGGCCTTACTCCTATTTCGGCAATCATTTGGATCCGAGGATGAAAGGCGAAGGGAAAGACCTTGCGGCCAAAGCAATTGTTCCTGATGTTCCCGTTGGCGCGCATACGGCTTCACTCGGATTGGCGTTCTATGACAAGGATGCGTTTCCTTCAAAATATAAAAATGGCGTTTTTATAGGGCAGCATGGTTCGTGGAACCGTTCCGATATTTCTGGTTATAAGGTGTTATTTGTGCCTTTCAGAAATGGAAAGCCTTCAGGAAAACCTGAGGATTTCCTGACCGGATTTATCGCAAATGCCAAAAACGCAGAAGTCTATGGCCGCCCTGTCGGCGTAACGGTAATGAACGACGGCTCACTTCTCGTAGTTGACGACGGTAGCAATATCATCTGGAAAATAACGGCAAATCAGTAATGGCGACCCGAAAACATAGTCTTTCGCTGCTGCTGATTTTATGCTTCCAGTTCGGTTGCGCACAGGAAAATAAAGCTTTGGATACGGTTGCCAAAGGAACGCCGCTGAAGGAAATCCTGATTAGCGCGAGGCACATCAACGACAGCCTTTTGAATGCGCCGGCTGCCATCGGAATCTTATCCGAAAATGATTTGCAGCGCAACAACCATTCGGACATTTCGACCGCAATGAATACAATTCCGGGTGTGTTGATGCAATCGTCGAATATCACGACCAACCGGATTTCAATTCGAGGCATTGGCGCAAGGACACCATACGGAACCAATAAAATCCGGGCCTTTTACGGAAGTATTCCATTGACTTCTGGCGACAGTGAAACTACGATTGAAGATCTCGATACCGAAAACATCAGTCAGATTGAGATTATCAAAGGGCCGCTTTCGAGCGTTTACGGCGCGGGTTTGGGCGGCGCAATTGTAATCACTCCGCGGCTTTCCGGTGATTTCGGCAGCGAGGCAAAAATCAGTACGACTTATGGCTCTTTCGGATTGATAAAAAACAGCCTGAATTATAGCTACGATTCCAAATCGTCAAGCCTGAATATCGGCTATCACAAGCTGCAAACTGACGGTTGGCGAGAGAACAGTGCTTACGCGCGCGAAGGCATAACACTTGGCGGAGAATTATTCCGGAAGCCAAATTCCAAACTGACTTATTTCGGGAATTACAACTGGCTCAGGGCTTTCATCCCGAGTTCGGTGACATTAAAAAGTTTTGAAGAAAGCCCTAAAGCCGCTGCGCCGACGTGGATCGCATCAAAAGGTTATAAAGCGTACAATTCCTTTTTGGGTGGTTTGGCGTATGATTGGAATTTATCGAAAAACATCAGCAATTCGACTTCCCTCTTCGTTAATTATAAAGACAATTTTGAGCCGCGGCCTTTTGATATCCTTGGTCAATATACTTTTGCTCATGGCGCACGGACACAATTTTCAGGCAGTTTCAATCTTGGGAAAATCGGGACAAAATTTACCGCCGGTTTGGAATATTTCAAGGATGATTATTCGGGTCGGAATCTCGAAAATTTATACCTGCAAAATAATGGCTTCGGAACGCTCGAAGGCAATCTGCTGGCCGCTTCAAATCAGAACCGTGAATTTTACAATGCTTTTGCACAATTACGCCTGTTGCTTTCCCATAAATTCGAATTACAGGCCGGCGTGAATGTCAATAAGACCAAATTCAATCTTGAAAATACGTATCCTTCAACTTCTACAGAAGATTACAGCTACAATGCAATCTGGTCGCCGCAGGCTTCGTTGCTTTTCAAACCTGATCATCTCAAAACCATTTATTTTTCCTTAAGCCGCGGATTTTCATTGCCGAGTGTGGAAGAAACGTTGACGGCCAGTGGCACCATCAATTCAGATATCAAACCTGAAATTGGCGACAATTATGAATTGGGCGGAAAATTTTATTTCGGGAACAAAAGCCTTTACACCGAAATCTCGCTTTACCAAATGAAGATTAAAAACCTGCTCGTGGCGGAACGAATCGGCGACGACCATTATGTGGGCGTGAATGCCGGTGAGACTTCACATCAGGGCATCGAAGTTTTGGTGAATTACCATTGGCGGATCAATCCGGTTTTTAGTTTGGATCCGAATGTTTCGGCTTCGATTGGCAAATACGAATTCGAATCGTTTAATGACAGGGGAAATGACTTTTCGGGAAATGCACTCACCGGCGTTCCATCTGACAAAATCAATGCAGGTTTGCTGTGCGAAACCCGTTTCGGATTGTATGTTTCAGCCGATTTTTTATATGTGGATGAGATTCCGCTCAATGATGCCAATTCGGCTTATGCAGATTCTTACAATCTCCTGAACCTCAACGCCGGCTGGAAATTTAAGATTTTTAAAGATTTGGATTCGCAGGTCTCGGCCGGAGTCAATAATATCGCCGACACGGAATATGCCTCGCTGATTTTGCCCAATGCCACCGCTGTCGGCAATGCACAGCCGCGGTACTATTATCCGGGATTGCCGGTGAATTATTATGGAAATATTGTGTTGGATTATCATTTCTGATTATATTCATTGCGAAAATAGATTCCATGGACGCAAACTTATACCAGCAGATCGAAAAAAGCACGGCACATCGCCCGAGCCGCGACTTTAATGCCAATCTTATTTTTGAAAATCCGGAATTGCTGGGCGATCTGATTCACGTCGCCCTGGATACAAAAGACAAAAATCATGACAAAGCCTGTTGGATATTGGAGCTCGTTATTGAAAAGAATCCGGATTGGCTCTCGCCTTACCTGAAGATTTTCTGCAAGGCATTACCTGATTTCATACAGGAAGGCGCCATCCGTTCGGTCTCTAAAATTTGTTGGTTTGCCGCAATGAATCACTTGCGAAAATTAAAATCGGGTGAAAATTTCCTTTCGGAAAAACAACTCAAACAACTCACCGAAGCTTGTTTCGACTGGCTCATCGGCGATACTAAAGTCGCAGCCAAAGCCTATTCGATGCGCGCGCTTTTTGAAATCGGAAAACTGCAGGATTGGATTTATCCCCAAATGAGAAGTGTTCTTGAAACGGGCTATCCCGAACATTCTCCGGCCTATCGGGCTGCCGCCAAAGACTTACTCAGGAAAATGAAATAAAAAAGGACAGCCGTAAGGCCATCCTTTTTTTGTACCCTAGACTGGACTCGAACCAGCACACCCGGGGGCGCTGCGACCTGAACACAGTGCGTCTACCAATTTCGCCACTAGGGCATTCAGGACGACAAAACTACTATTATTTTTTTAAAAAAAACAACGGTTTTAAATTTAATCCGAATCAAAATTGAAATTGCCTGAAAATCAGGAATTCCCCTTTTCCAAAATTACTTTGAGATTCTGCAGGCTTTCTTCCATGTCTTTTCCGAGCATTTTTTCAAAATCCATAAACAGCAGCATAAAATTCATCGGATATTTCATCGAACTGTCGAATACCCAGGTCACTTCTGTTCCGTCCTTTTGAGGTTCTGTCGCAATATATGCCTGTGCCACACCTTTAAAAGGCCTGAAAAAACGGATTTCATAATCAATCTTTTCACCTTCAGCTATGGCTTTGATTTCCTGTTCGCCTGCGCCAACATTTTTCATGTCGCTTTCCCAGCCGTAAACATAGCCGATCGTGCCATCGGTACCGCTGAAAGTTCGTTTGGAATTGGGATCCAACATTACCCATTTGCTGAATTTTTCAGAATTTCGGATCAGTTTCACATGGTCGAAAACTTCTTGTTTCGGCCTGTCAATAAGCACGCTTCGTTTTACAGAATACGATTTCCGGACAAACAGCGCGACAATTAAAATCAAAGCGACTACCGCCGCAATTCCAGATAATATGTAAACCAGTACAGTCATGGCTTACAATTGTTTGACTGAGAAAACGCCTGTATAATTGTTCCGATAAGCGTATATCAGAAAGACATTTGCAAGAAAAACACCTACGGCCATCGGAATTTCTGCGTGAAATACGCAAATATGGACAAACAGGATATTTACCGTAACGGGTAAAATCGCAAGATTGGCCAATGGCGTGAAAAAACCGGATGCCAAAGCCAATCCGCAAATCAGTTCCGTGACTTTTACAAGATTCATCAGATAACCTGATGCATTAATCCCGTCCATAAACAGTTTAGCATTCCCGGTCATCGGCGGCACTTCTGGCGTGGTGAAAAAATACGAAATCGAAGCAAAAAGAAATAACGCTCCCAATAAAACACGAACAATAATTGTGGTAATTTTCATAATTTGAATAATTTTAGGTTAATATTTGTTTGATTACTTGTTTATTCATTTTCTGTTGAGCAAGGCTTCGAGCCTGTCGAAACTTTCGCGCCAGCCCTGTTCCATTCCGGCGAGTGAATCGAATACTTCCGGAGACGATTTGACCACTTCTGCATGAAGCAAGATTGTTGTTTTCCCATCGACTTCTTCAAAGGTAACACTATTGTTGACCTCCAGTTTGTAATCGCCGTTGTCATCCTGGAAAGCCGCCGATGTAAACAGCAAATGTTCCGGCGGGTCAATCACGCGAAACAGTCCGCCCATCGGGTAAACCGTTCCGTCAGGCCCGATCATATCGATACGGATGCTTCCGCCGGGGCGCAGGTCGAGTTCGTAAACAGAATTTGTAAAACCTTTCGGTCCCCACCATTCCGCCAACAGGTTTTCCTGTGTCCACGCACGGAAAACCATTTCGCGCGGCGCATCTAAAATACGGGTAATTTTCAGATCTTTAAGCGGTGCTTCCATGATTTCAGTTTTAGACAGAAATTGCAAGTTCGTCGATTTTTTCGAGTGCTTTGTCCCAGGCGGCCGACATCATATCGAAATGGCGCTCATCCATATCTGATTCGACCGACAGCGTCGTGGTTCCGTTATCTTCGGATAAATAATAGTTTTCCTTCGCGCCTTTCATAGCCTTGGCGCTGTCACTTTCAAAATCGTCCTCGCCATTCTTTACTTCGCCGTCGTAGACAATTTCTATCAGATCATAGGGCTGTTTGGCGGCTATTTTTCCTACGATTCCATTGTTTTTATTATCCAGGAAACGCACTTTGTGGCCCACGATCCAATCGGTTTTGGCATGCGACCCTTCCATAAATTCGGCCATCCAGATGCGGTTGTAGTCATCTTCGAGCAAAACATTCCATACTTTTTCTTTCGGCGCTTCTATCTTTATTGTTTTCTTTATCGTTTTCATATCAATCTCATTTTCATTAATCATATTTAATTCCCGGATAACCCAATAACCTGCGCCAAAGGGCAATTTGTCCTATGATGTTTGCTTCGCGGTAAATGTCAAACGACAGTAACTCAAAATGGGGAAATTTCATGCCTTCCATTTCAAATATGCTATCGAGTTTTTCAGGTGTCAGGCCGGTTATAATATCGCGCAATATCGGGCTGATTCTTTTCCAGTCGGATTTAAAATCTGCCAGCGGCGGGTATTTTTTTCCGTCCTGAATTCCCTGGTGGTTCCGAAAAACCTCGTGCCAGATCTGCTCCATTTTGGTCCCGAAAATCGCAGCGAGTTCAAAACGTTCCTGTAAAATGCTTCCTGCGAGCCAGGCAATGTGGTTCGCTTTGGTGTCGAGACGGCTCTGGGCGGCCTCATCTGAAATTCCGTCAAGGGCTTTGCTGTAAAAATCGGTGTGCATATCGTATAATGCCACCAATCCGTACATCCGGCTGTCCTTTACATTGATTGATTTTTCCATGGTTGTGTTGTTTATTTCAAATTTCGGATATTAAAAGCACGAAACCTTTTAAAGTTGAATGATAAAATTACAACATTAGCATGAATCCTAAAAGTGTAAAAAAGACAATTGTGCAGGGCAAATGCGACAATTAAGAAAATCTCAGGATTTGGTTCCCGGGGTAAAATTAGTGACCACCTTTTTCCCTTTCTTTTGAAGTGCTGCAGTATTTTCCGAAAACAGCGCTGCGCTTGCCGTGTGGATGGTTTCTGGTTTCAGCGTTTTCCAACGGCTGATATCGCTTTCAAATTCGGAATCGAACAGTTTTTTCGACAAGGCCGAAACCACATAATAATCGGCCCTTTTATGGCCGTCTTCGGTTTTGTAATCGGCATTGGATATAAAAAAGGAAAGCGTGTCGAACAGCGTTTTTTCGAGCAGGCTCAATTCGGTGAGCTTCGCGCGGTATTCAAGATCGGTTGTAGACAATTTCGGAAACAGCTTGTAATCTTCAAAATGCCTACCTTCATGCGCCAGATAGCTGATGAGGAACGATTCGCTGTTCAGGTCGTATGATTTTTTTACACAATACAACGCAGTCGGTTTTGCCCATCCGCCCGGAAAAGCCCTGTCCATCGTGGCGTATTCTTCCCAGCCAAGCGTGACAAAATCTTCCATGAAAACCACCGGCGTGTGGATCATTTGTCCGTGCAGCGTGAATTTATAGACCGTATCGGTTTCCTTTTTCCAGACCAACAAGTCATAAAATCTGCCCGTCTGTCCGAAGCCCGTCGTGTGCAGGCCTTTGGATTTGATGTAATTCACCAAATGTTTGTCGAATTTTTCATTGCTGTCGGAACCCTTGAGTTTTTTTGCCGGCTTGTAGTTCCTGCTGAGAAAAGCCGAAAGATTTTCCCGTAACATTGTGTCGTGCACTTTCGGATAATCAAGAAATGATTTGCGCCAATAATCGCGGTAAATGATAAGCAGGCTGTCTATTGCCGAATGTCTTTTTGCCAAATAATCGCTGCGGTCTGTTGTACCGCTGAACCGCTCGTTGAAACCATTCCTGACTTTAAGGTGTCGCCTGATCATTTTTTCATCAGATGTAGCATTGACGGTTTCAAGCGCTTTTGGGATATTCCCGTCCAGGGCGAAGGAAATAATCTTTGGCGCGTCGAGCATAATGCTGTCGGAATCGGTTTGGGAATAAGCCGCGGTTTGGGATAAACCGGCAGCTAATAATAAGGTCAGTAAAAATTGGTGATTTGCCATGATTTATAGTTAAAAGATTGATGATTAACGTAATAGATTGTAAAATTTCGGAAAAGTTACACTTTTCTGCCGAAAATCTGCATTTCAAAATCCCAAATTTGTTGCCTATCTTTGCGCAAGCAACAACAACAAGATGAATTATTTTTCCTCCAATTTTAAGCTCGGCATTCTTGGCGGCGGTCAGCTTGGCAAGATGCTTTTGGCTGAAACCCGCAAATTTGACATACAAACTTATGTCCTTGATCCGAGTGACGAAGCGCCTTGCCGAATCGCCTGCAATAAATTTTTCCAAGGCAGCCTGACCGATTTTGATACTGTTTATAATTTCGGGAAACAGGTCGACGTGCTCACTTTCGAAATCGAACTCGTCAATCTCGAGGCATTGGAAAAACTCGAGGCCGAAGGAATTAAAGTGTTCCCTTCCCCAAAAACCTTAAAACAGATCCAGAATAAAGGAAAGCAGAAAGATTTCTATGTCGAAAATGGCATTCCGACTGCGCCGCACGAACGGTTTTTTGCATTGCCCGATCTGGAAACCGCATTGGATAATGAAGAACTCGGATTCCCATTCGTATGGAAAAGCGCCGAATTCGGTTATGACGGCAACGGCGTAAAAGTCGTCCGCACCATCGTCGACCTCGAAAATCTTCCGAACGTGGAATGCATCGCCGAGGAAATGGTCCCGTTTAAAAATGAACTCGCGGTGATTGTCGCCAGAAATGTTTCGGGTGAAATCAAAACCTATCCGGTTGTGGAAATGGAATTCCACCCCGAAGCCAACCAGGTCGAATATGTGATCTGTCCTGCAAGGATTGATGAAAAAGTCGCACATAAAGCGCGTGAAATTGCACTGCAGGTTTCCGAAAAATTCAACCATGTCGGATTACTCGCCGTAGAAATGTTCCAGACTGAAAACGACGATATTTTAGTGAATGAAGTGGCGCCAAGACCTCACAATTCAGGCCATCATACAATTGAGGCGAGCTATACTTCGCAGTTCGAAAACCATTTGCGTGCGATATTGGACTTGCCTTTGGGCAATACCGATAGTAAAGTTGCGGGAATTATGGTAAATTTGGTCGGTGCCGAAAATTATTCGGGCCCGGTCGTTTACGAAAATATTGAAAAGATTATGGCGATTGACGGTGTGACGCCGCATATATACGGGAAACGCGAGACACGCCCGTTCCGGAAAATGGGACACGTGACGATCGTGAATGAAAATATGGCGAAAGCGCGCGAGATTGCCGAAAACGTAAAGAATACGATCCGCGTGATTGCGCGTTAAGGATTGAAGCAAGGTGCCGTGCACCGCGAAAAGCCTGACCCGCAGGGACACAAGGCTGAAAGCCGACTGCCCGAAGGGAAACGCCAAAAACACATTGTTAATTATCAATTGTTAATTATTAATTGAAATGAAAGTAGGAATCATAATGGGAAGCATCTCCGACATGCCGGTCATGAAGGAAGCCATCGAAATATTGAAACAGTTTGGGATCGAGACGGAAACCGATATCGTTTCGGCGCACCGAACGCCTGAAAAATTGTTCGATTACAGCAAAAATGCACACTTGCGCGGGATTTCGGTAATCATTGCCGGAGCCGGCGGCGCGGCGCATTTGCCGGGAATGGTCGCTTCGCTGTCGCCGTTGCCGGTGATTGGCGTACCCGTAAAATCGAGCAATTCGATCGACGGTTGGGACAGTATTTTGTCAATTTTACAAATGCCGGGCGGCGTCCCTGTGGCGACTGTTGCTTTGAACGGCGCTAAAAATGCCGGGATTTTGGCGGCGCAGATTATCGGAAGCCACGACAAATCAACGCGCGACAAAATCATCGCTTATAAGGAAGGCTTGAAAGCGACGGTGGACCAATCTTCGGAGAGTTTAAAAAAATAATTTGACATTTTATTAGGAGCAAGTTCCTGCTGTTCGCTTTATCTTTATTGCCATAAAAATGTCAATAAAGGATGCCGCTGCCATCAGGGCTAGGCTCGTCCGTAACCTGAAATTTAATCCATGAATCCACTACTTACAAAATTCACCACCAAACACGATACGGCGCCATTTTCCAAAATTAAGAACGAAGACTTCCTTCCGGCGTTTCAGGAAGGAATTGCACGCGCCAAAAAAGAAATCGCCCAAATCGTTTCGAATCCCGAAGCGCCGACCTTTGAAAATACGATCGAGGCTTTGTCATTTGCCGGCGATACCTTAGACCGCGTGTCGAATATTTTCTTCAACCTGCATTCGGCCGAAACGAACGACGACATCCAGAAAATCGCACAGGAAGTTTCGCCGTTGCTGTCGGAATTCAGCAATGATATTACGTTGAATCCCGAATTGTTTGCCCGTGTCAAAGCGGTTTACGAACAAAAATCCAAACTCGACTTAACGCCTGAACAAACCACTTTATTAGATAAAAAATACAAAGGTTTTTCAAGAAACGGCGCCAATTTGCCCGAAGATAAAAAGAACCAATTGCGTGAAATCGACAAGGAATTATCACGGCTGAGTTTGGAATTTGGCGAGAATGTCCTGAATGAGACACATGCTTTTCAAATGCACATCACCGACGAAAAAGATTTGTCGGGTTTGCCTGAAGGCGCCATCGAAGCTGCCAGGGAACTCGCAAAAGATTCGGGCAAGGAAGGCTGGATTTTTACCTTGGATTATCCGAGTTATATTCCGTTTGTAACGTATGCCGACAACCGCGAGCTGCGCAAAAAGATGGCGATCGCCTCAGGCGCGAAAGGTTTTCAGAACAACGAGCTCGACAACCAGCAAATCGTCCTGCAAATTGCAAAATTGCGTTTCGAGCGTGCGAAAGTTTTGGGCTATGACACGCATGCCCATTTTGTACTGGAGGAAAGAATGGCCGAAAGCCCGGAGAAAGTGAAGGCTTTTTTACAGGATTTATTGACGAAAGCGAAACCTGCGGCTGAAAAGGAATTCGCCGAACTGACGAAATTCGCCCAAGACTTGGACGGCATCGAACGCCTTGAAAAATGGGATGGCGCGTATTATTCCGAAAAACTCAAGCAACAGTTATTCAATCTTGACGATGAGAAACTGAAGCCGTATTTCAAGCTCGAAAATGTTTTGAACGGTGCGTTTACGGTAGCCGGAAAATTGTTCGGGCTGACCTTTGTCGAAATCAACGACGTCGACAAGTACCACGAAGACGTGATGACGTATGAAGTGAAAGATGTTGCCGGACATCTGGTCGCGATTTTCTATGCCGATTTCTTCCCGAGGAAAGGCAAACGCAACGGCGCATGGATGACTTCGTTCAAATCGCAGTATATTTTAAGCGGAAATAACGAACGCCCGCATGTTTCGATCGTATGCAATTTCACCAAACCGACAGAGACCAAACCGCCACTTTTGACCTTTAACGAAGTGACGACCTTGTTCCATGAATTCGGGCATGCGCTGCACGGAATGCTTGCCAATACGACCTATCCGAACTTATCGGGAACCAGCGTCTATTGGGATTTTGTGGAATTGCCGAGCCAGATTTTCGAGAACTGGTGCTACGAGCCGGAAGCTTTGGCCTTGTTCGCGCACCATTATAAAACCGGGGAAATTATCCCAACAGAATACATCCGGAAGATCAAGGAAAGTGCGAGTTTCCAGGAAGGCATGGCCACGATGCGCCAGCTCAGTTTCGGGTTGCTCGACATGGGTTGGCACGGACAGGATCCGACTGCCATTACCGATTTAAAGGCTTTCGAAAATGAGCAGTTCGCTTCTACGCAACTCTATCCGGATGTAAAAGAAAATGCGATGAGCACGGCGTTCTCTCATATTTTTCAGGG
>DATHGE010000271.1:0-10915 GCA_035317805.1 Flavobacterium sp.
AATGGCGAGTTTTAATGGGTATTGACTCATTTGCAAGGTATCTGTAGGTTAAATTTGCGTTACAAATATATCAATTTATGATTACAAACCTTTGGTGAATTCGCCGGTGATGAAATCGACAACTTTCGTCAGGTCGCCGGTTTTTTCAAAAATCGCAAGCTGTTTGTCGGCGCCTGTCCCGGCTCTCATGATTTCATGGACATAATTGATCTGGTCGCGGCTGCCGAGTTCATCAACAACATCATCGACAAAATCAAGCAATTCCAGAATCAGCGCTTTGGTTTCGACTTCCTTCTGCAAACCGAAATCGATCATGTGGTTGTCGATGCCGTAACGCGCAGCGCGGAATTTATTCTCTTTGATCAACGCCAAACGGTAAATATTGAAACTGGTATTCTGTAAAGTCAGTTTGTATAATTTTGCGACAATCGCCTGGATAATAGCAACAATACACATCGTTTCCTCAACGGTTAGGCTCATATCGCAAATGCGGAATTCAATCGTGTCGTAAAACGGATGCAGCCTTAAATCCCACCAGATTTTTTTCGGGTTGTCGATGCAATTCGTCTTCACCAAAGTCTCGAGATAATTGTCATACGAAGCCACCGAATCGAAATATTCGGGCAAACCGGTACGTGGAAATTTATCAAAAACCTTCGTACGGAAAGACTTGTAACCCGTCTGGCGCCCTTCCCAAAAAGGGGAATTCGTCGACAGCGCAAAAATATGCGGCAAGAAATAAGTCGCCTGGTTCATCAGTTGCAGCCCGATTTCGCGGTTCTCAATCCCAACATGGCAGTGCATCCCGAAAATCAGGTTGGAACGCGCCGCATCCTGCAACTCATTCACGATATTGTGGTAACGCGGATCGTCGGTGATCGGCTGGTCCTGCCAACGCGAGAACGGATGCGTTCCGGCGCCGCCAACAACAAGGTTCTGTTTCTCGGCAAGCTCTACAATTTTGCGGCGCAGGAAAGTGATTTCTTCTTTCGCTTCGGCGACACTTTTGCAGATGTTGGTTCCCACTTCCACAACCGACTGGTGCATTTCGGCCTTGACCTGCTCATTTAAAATGATTTTCGCACCGTCGACAATCTTGGACAAATGCGAACGCAAATCCCTTGTTTCCGGGTCGATAATCTGGTATTCTTCTTCAACTCCGAGCGTAAAAACGGGTAATTTTTTCATCATTTATTTTTTTTGGGAAGCTAATCCGGCTGTCCATTGCAATCTTTTTGCCATGTCATCCCGAGCGCAGTCGAGGGATTTTTCGACAGGCAAAAAGGATTCCATTGCCATCCGGGCTAAATCCGTAAACAACATTATTTCATAGCAGCGACAGCGTCTTTCATAAAAGTTCCCCAGGTCAGGTTCATCTGTCCCGGTTTTTGTTTTTTGGCAGCAGCAATCGCCATTTTCGCGGATTCTTCCACAACCCATTCGAAATTCTCGGTACCAACAGAAGTCAGCTCGGCATCAGGGGCCGGATTTCCAAAATCAATCGCATAAGGAATTCCGTCACGTACTGCAAACTCCACCGTATTGAAATCGTAGCCCAAACCGTTGCACAACCTTAAAGTGTAATCCTTAACCGTATCCAGTAATTTCTTCGGCATCGGCGGCCCATCGATCACATAACGCAAATGATGCGGATTTCTTGGTTCGTATTGCATAATCCTGACGGCCTTGCGCCCAAGGCAATAGACCCGGAAATATTCGGTGAAGACAATTTCTTCCTGCAAAAGCATCACCAACTGCCCGGTTTCGCGGTGCTTCTCCCAAAACTCCTCTACGTTTTCCAAACGGTAAACATTTTTCCAGCCACCGCCGGCGTAAGGTTTCATATAAGCCGGAAATCCGATATAACTGAATATCGATTCCCAGTCCATCGGATATTTGAGGTTGCGGAACGATTTAGCAGTCGTATCAGTCGGATGCTCGGCCGAAGGCAAAATCACGGTATTCGGCAACGGAACGCCCAAAGTATCTGCAAGCGCATTGTTGAAGAATTTATCGTCAGCGCTCCACCAGAAAGGGTTGTTGATTACGTTTGTTCCCGTGAGCGCCGCGTTCTTTAAGTAGGCGCGATAAAACGGGACATCCTGCGAAATCCTGTCGATAATTACGGCATATTCGCCGCCTTTATTCTGCACCACCTTATCTATAGAAACCGCCTCGGCGATAATTCCCTTTTCGTTTTTGGAATTGACCCTGTCGATAAACGCCTGCGGGAAAGTGTCTTCCATTCCGAATAAAATCCCTATTTTTTTCATATCACTATGTTTTTATAATCTCGATTCTAAATACTTACTACTCGATTCTATTCTATTTTTAGAAAAATTTAATTCTTGACAAATAATGCGGGAACATCTCTTTCCAGGCCGGCCAGTCGTGCTCGCGGTCCTGGCGTACGTCAAGCCAATGGTTGATGTTCCTTTCGCTTAAAACCTTACTCAGTTCGAGATTGGCATCAAAGCAAATGTCCCAATTGGAAGTCCCGAGGACGATATCCATATTCCACAGTTCGGGGTCATTCAACCCGTACAAATAATCTTCGGGACTGTTGTAAAACACATCGTCGTTGTGGAAACCGTCCATAAAGTTTTTGATGTTGAAGGCACCGCCCATAGAAAACATATGGCTCACATAACCCGGATGGCGGAAGGCGAAATTGGCCGCATGGTAACCGCCGAAACTGCAGCCTGCAACGGCGACTTTCCCTGAACCGGTATTGCTTTTTACGCGCTCCACTATTTCATGGCAGAGCATCTTATCATACCAGACGTGGTTCTGGATGCGGTGCACCGGATGGATTTTCTTATTGTAGAAACTGTCCTTGTCAATGCTCGACGGACAGAATATCTGAACCAGTCCCTGCTCGATATACCAGCGTGCGGATTCGATCAGGCCCATATCCTTATTTTCATGGTAACTTCCCATCGAGGTAGGGAAAAGGATGACCGGATAACCGGCGTGTCCAAAGACGAGCATTTCAGTTTCACGGCTTAAATTGGGTGAGTACCACTTGAAATATTCTTCTTTCATCAAATTATTTTTATATAACAATTATAATAAAAATAATCAAGAGTTGGGGGTTTTACTGGACTTTTAATTAAGATTTATTGTTATGGCTGTAATAACTGCCATATATTAACAAAACGATAAATAATCCTTTAAAATGCAGGATTGGTTATCGTTTTGTCAAGAAATCAGGATTGTCAAGGCATGCTATTCCTGCATTTCGAACAGCTGTACCTGGCTTTTGAGCCGCTCGATAAGCATGTTCATCATGCGCTTGTTCAGGTTGGAGGAATTGCTGATGTATTCGGCATATTCATCGAGGCTGAACAGGCTGATGACCATTCCTTTGAGCGAATTCCGGAACTTGATGTCTTTCTGGATGACGTTCTCAATATAATGCAGTTTCTTTTCCACCGACAGCTTGTAGAAATCATTCTTGTGCTTGCTGATCTGGTTGGCGAAAACGGCGAGGAAAAGATCGTTCTGGAGTTTGAGGATCGGACGCAGGGTCTGGTTCTGGAAAATTTCTTCGGAAGAAGACTGAGCGGTTACTGTCCCTAAAGTTTCACCGCGAAAATCTCTGATAAAAACATCTCTGGTTTCCATTTTTTTCTTTTAAAGATAAAAAAAATCCCCTGCCGGATGACAGGGGATTTTTATACTTATTAAGAATGCGTTGTTAATTATTTCACTTTGAAAGTGACTCTTCTTACCAGTTTTCTCGCACCGTCTGAATCTTTATCTACTGATGTGTCTTCTCCTTTAGAGACTACGTTCAGCCTTGAAGCATTAATTCCGGCTTTAACCAAGATCGCTTTAACACTTTCTCCACGCTTAACGGCAAGGTTGTCGTTATAGGCAGATTTTCCGATTTCATCCGCATTACCGATGATGTCGATAGAAGCGGACGGGTTGTTTCTCAGATAAGTCAGCATAAAGTCGATTCCTTCTGTAGAAACATTCGTCGGTTTGGTTTTATTGGTATCGAAATACGTCGTTACATAACCTTCGTTGATGAGTTTTCTTACCATTTCCTCATTCGCCGTAGCGGCAGCCTGGGTAACGGTTTCTTTAGATGCGTAGTTGTTTTGCAGGAAGCTTTCTAACTCATCAGGGACGCCGTTTTTGTTGATGTCGACCATTCTTCCTTTGGTATCAACCGCAACACCTGCAATCGAATTGTTTTCTACGTCAAGATAATCAGGAACGCCATCTTTATCGGCATCGTTCATCATGCTTTCAAGATCTCCGATCCTTTTGTCAAGTTCGTCGATTTGATCCAGTCTTTTGTCTTCGATAACAGCCCAGTCACCGTGAAGGTCTTCCTTACCGAAAGAGTAGGTGAGCCCGAGTGAACCGCTGATCAACTGACCGGCTAAGTTGTTGTCCGTCTGAGAATAGTGTCCATCCCATGCAAAATGCTGCCTGAAATTAGCAATAGTAGTAAAATCGGCAATGATTGCAATTCTTTTGGTTATCCTGAATTGTGGTGAAATACCGAACATCACTCCTATATTGTTCTCGGTACGGTTATAATTTGTTACACCTCCAGGCAAATTCGGATTTTCCGGAGTTGGATTCAAATCTTCATCAATAGCACCATCTAATTTTGGGGTAAAACGCGCATAAGAAAGACCGGCATGAACCAACAGACCCAATCTTCCCATAGGTTCTTCAATGTTTAAAAGGCGCGAAGCATTAACGACACCCTGTACGCCAAAACGCAGTTGTTGTGTTTTAAAAGGCTTGCTTTCTGTTTTTTTGTTGTTCTCGAAAGTTTCGAAATTCCCATCCAGCTTCAATCCAAATTTTGGACTGAACATATAACGAACACCAAGCCCAAAGGAATTAAATTTAAAAGAACCCAATACCTTGTCCGGATTACTCGAAAAATAACCGTTGCTGTATGGTTTGGTACCTTTAGCCTGTCCTGCTGTTGCTTCAACAGTCCATTTGTTGTAGGTATCGTGCTCGATTGCCGCATCGTTCGCTTCTTTGGAATCTTCCTTTTTGTTGCCTTCCTGCGCCATTGCAGCCGTAAAGGTCAGAAGCGAAAATGATAATAAGAGTAAGCTTTTTTTCATAATTTGATCGGGAATTATTCTATGATGGCCGTAAATTGTTTTATATTTAGTCTTTGCAAATATAGCAGTTTACTTTTAAAATTCAATTTTTAACAGAACAAATGCGCGTTTTATCGATATTTTATAACTTTCCCGTTCAAATTATATAAAGCATGAGAATTTCCAAAACATTTGTCACTGTCGATATCGTGGTCCTGCAGCAAACGGTAAACGGTGCCAAACTTTTACTGATCCGAAGAAAAAAGGAACCTTTTCAACATTCATGGGCACTTCTGGGCGGTTTTGTAGAACAAGACGAAGATTTATATGACGCCGCCCGCAGGGAATTAGCTGAGGAAACCGGAATCAACGTCGGTCCTGTCGAACAGCTCAAAGCCTTTGGAAAACCACATCGCGATCCCCGGGGTCATATGGTCTCTGTCGCATTTTTGGCCATTGTTGCTGAAAATACGGTTGCAGAAGCCGCTGATGACGCAGCAGATGCGCAATGGTTTTCGGTTAATGATTTGCCAAACCTCGCTTTCGACCATGCCGAAATCATTAGCTTTGCACGCACAAAAACCTGATTATGCTATTTCATACCAGAAAATGGGTCAAGCCCGAAGACCTCAATCCGAACGGGACATTATTCGGTGGCAAACTGCTCGCCTGGATCGATGAGGAGCTTGCCCTGTATTCGATCATCCAGCTCGAAAACACGCGAATCGTTACCAAGCACATGTCGGAGATCAATTTCAGAAGCTCGGCCCAGCAAGGCGATATAGTCGAGATTGGCATCGATGCCGTGAAATTCGGGAATTCTTCGATTACCTTAAAATGTGAGGTGCGAAACATCATGACCCGCGAAACGATCATCACAATCGACAGCATTACCATGGTGTCGCTTGGCGAGGACGGAAAACCGAGGGCGCACGGCAAAACGGAAATAGAAGATATTGAGGATCGTTTGGGAAGCCCGGAATAATCAGGAAAAACTGTCCGCATCAGTCCGGGACCATCGTCATTGCGAGCGCAGCGAAGCAATCTGCTTCGGTTTGCAAATTCCAAAATAAAATGTATATTTACCTGACAATCAGTGATTATTGCCATATTGCACAAGTTTTGCCGGCTTATTGTCCCTCAATGCCTAAAGTAGGGATAGTGTAGGGATACTGTATAGATAAAGCATAGATACAGTATAGATAGTGTATGAGCAGTGTATCAAAACGATTATGTCAAATAGAAATGGCCGTATGGCGCATTACTCTTCAAACGCCTTCTTTCCTTCCGATGGCAGTTCAAAAATCTCGAGATCGAAGTAACCCACAGAGGCAAATATGTGGTCGAAGATATCGGCCATAATGTATTCGTAATTCTCAAAACGCTTGTCACTTGAGAAAGTATAGATCTCCAATGGGATTCCATACTGCGTCGGCTGCAATTGCCTGCAAAGCAACAGCATGTCTTTGTTCGTTCCCGGATGGTTTTTCAGGTATTCTGTAATATATTTTCGGAAAATCCCAAAATTGGTCATATTCCTTCCGTTGATCGAAACGGTCTTGTCTACCTGGTGCGCTTCGTTAAAACGGTCGATTTCTTTTTGACGCTCATCGATATAATTGCTGAGCAGCTGGATTTTCCTGAGTTCCTGCAATTCTTCCTCTTTCAGAAAACGGATGCTTTTTGCCTTGATATTGATGTATCTTTTGATACGCCTTCCATCCGAATTGAGCATTCCACGCCAGTTCCGGAAAGAGTCCGAGATCATGCTGTAGGTCGGAATCGTCGTCGTCGTATTGTCGAAATTCCGCACTTTTACCGTAGCCAGGTTGATTTCGATTACATCGCCGTCGGCACCATATTTGTCAAACGTAATCCAGTCGCCGATGCGCACCATATCATTCAGGGAAACCTGGACACTGGCCACAAATCCGAGGATCGTATCGCGGAAAATCAAGAGTATGATCGCCGAAATCGCCCCGAAAGTAGCGAACAATGTATTCGGCTTGACGTTGAATAATTCGGAAACGATCACAAAAATCCCAATCAGCCAAAGCACGATCATGATGACCTGGATGTAACTGTCGATCGGTTTGTCGCTGTATTTCGGAATCTGCTTCAGATGGTCGCGCAGCGCATTAAAGATGGTCCGCGTAATCCACAAAATCAACAGGATAATGTAAACGCCTACCATTTTTCCGAATACGTTTTCCCAATATACATAGGCATCGAGGATCACAGGAACCGATTTGTAGATGAACAAAAGCGGAATTAGATGTGCAATGTATTTCGCCGTTTTATTCGTAACCAAAAGATCGTCGAATTTCGTCTTGGTCCTTTTGGCAATGAGCACCATCAGCGTTACGAGCAGCATCCGGAAAAGCACATAGATCCAATACGCCACAAAACACAGGATGACGATGTTAATGATCAGGCTCGAATAGGCAGCAAGCGTTTCGCCGAATTCCCATTTGCGGAAAAGCGGATAGCACCAGCCGAATATCTTTTCGAGGAGTCTATGCATTTCTGAAGAAGTATTTTCTTTCCATCACGAACGTCCCGAAAGGCAGGATGGAAGCGAGGCAAATGAATCCGAATTTCTTCCAGTCCCATTTGAGCTCAATCTTAAGCATAATGGCCAAAATGATGTAGCTGATGAATAAAAGCCCGTGCGCCATCCCAATCGGAAACAGCAAGGTTTTGTATAGTTGCGGGTTATTGTGTTTCACAAAAAGCATGTTGGAAAATAAGGTCAGGTAAGAAACACCTTCGAGCAAAGCGACAATTTTAAAGATTCGGAGCATTATAATTCGTATTTTTAGATTTTGGAAAGGCAACTGTTTTTACGGTGCAAAATTAAGGAAACACATCCATTTAATACTTATAAAGCACCTACTTTTGCCACAATAATTTGATTTATGAGCAAACGCGATTTAAAGAAATATCTTGCTTCACTGGATAAGGAGCAAATTGAGGAACAGCTGCTGGAACTGTACGACAAATTCCCCGATGTCAAAACTTACTATGATTTCGTTTTCAACCCGAAAGAGGAAAAACTCGTGAGCGAGGCCAAGCTTAAGATTTCTAACGAATATTTCCCGATAAAGACCAAGCGCGCCAAGCTGCGCCGTTCCACCGCACAGAAATACATCAAGCATTTCCTGATTTTGGGTGTCGACCCTTTCGCTGTCGCGGATGTGATGCTGTATACGATGGAAGTCGCCCAGAAATATTCCGCCCGACGCGAAATGCGCTATGCGTCGTTCTACAAGAGTATGCTGAATTCTTTCGAACAGGCCGTCAATTATACCATCGCCAACGGAATCGTTTCGGAATTCCGGGAAAGGATCGGCATCATATTCACGGAAGTGCAGCGACAGAAATGGGAAAACAGCTATGAGTTCGAAAGGGTCGCAGCGCAATTGGAACCCGGGTAAGTATAAGCGTTGAAATGTAAATTAGCGAACCCAGGCGACTTCATCAGAATAATTTGAGTTGGCCGTTGTCTTTTGGCGGCTGCGCTTTTCCGAAAACGGTCCTTCCGCCGTATTTATACGATTCGGCGCGCTCTTTTTGGATAACGCTTTCAAAATTCGCATTGGGGATAAAATCCTTTTCGGCATTTCTGGAAATTTCAGAAAGTTTCTTAATCGCCTGCATTTTATCGCTGTTGCCGATCTTGGATTTTTGTATAGCGATCTGCAAGGTGCTGATGGTTTCGTCGTAAACCTTTGTCGGTACCGGAAACGGATGGCCGTCTTTTCCGCCATGGGCGAATGAAAAACGCGCCGGATCTTCAAATCGGGTAGGCGTACCATAAATGACTTCACTGACTAAAGCCAATGATTGTAAGGTTCGCGGCCCCATTCCCTTGAGTGAAATGAGTTCTTCAAAATCGGCGGGCTGCTTTTCGTGCGTGAGCCAGAGCATCGCGCCGAGGCGTTTGAGGTTGACATCTTTCATGCGCACATCGTGGTGGTTCGGCATGATGAGATGGTTCATTTCACGGATGATTTTATCGGGATTCTCGCGGCTGATTTCGAGCGAACGGTTTCTGGTATTGACGGCATCTTTATCTGTAAAGTTCAAAATCTCACCTTGGTTTTCACCATAGATAAAAGTATGCGGTTCGTCTATAAACGACTGTAAATCTTTGGAATGCCAATGGTATCTTCTCGCAGTTTTGCTGTCCGGATTCATGCCTTGCTGGATTACCGCCCATTCGCCCGAATTGCTCACAATAAAATTGTGAAGGTACAGTTGGAACCCGTCCTGTATGGCCGTATTGTCCACTTTTGCGGCGAGTTTGCTGCAATTGCCAAGGTCGGTTCCGTTGAGTCCGGTTCGTTCGCCAACGTGCAACAATTCATTTGGCGTTTGCAACGAATGTTTGCCTTTTCCGCCGCAGATGTAAATCCCCAATTCCTTCGAATGCGGATTCACTGAACGCTTCAAAGCGCCCATCACCGAAGTCGTGATGCCCGACGAATGCCAGTCCATTCCCATGACCGCGCCCAGGCTTTGGAACCAGAACGGGTTACTCATTTTGCCGATGACTTCGGAAGTCGAGAATTCGGTTGCAATGGTTTCCACAATCGCGAGTCCGAGTTTCGCCATACGGTCGGCGAGCCACATCGGGACATGGCCGTTATGCAAAGGAAGATCTGCTGAACCGGAGCGTTTCATCTAAATGGAATTGATTCGGGGATAAAGTTTTGGATACTTCCCAAAAATAACCATTCATCTCCGAACCAGCGCTATCACAATTGCCAAAATTTCATTAAATGCAACAGAAAGCGGAAAGTTCCAAGGACTATCTTTTACGCTGGAATTACCCTGAATGCAGGCCATCGCCAGAATGGTTTTTTCTAAATCTTAAATTTAACTTTAAGAATGTCCGGATAACCCTTTTTTAGGCGTAGTTTTGCAAAATTGTAAAATTCACCATGCCTGACAGCCATTTAGAAGTAGATATTGAAGAAAGGAAGGAGCTTTACGGCTACCAACAAGGCGACATCGACGCTATTTTTCAGCGGCTTGACAACGCGCCGGCGAACCATCATCTGCTGTACCAGCTGCCTACGGGCGGCGGGAAGACGGTGATTTTTTCTGAAATCGTCAGGCGTTACCTGTCGAAGCACAATAAAAAAGTAGTTGTCCTGACGCACCGGATTGAGCTTTGCAAGCAGACTTCAAAAATGCTAAAAGGCTTCGATGTCAAGAACAAGATCATCAACAGCAAGGTCAAGGAATTGCCGGACCAAAACGATTATTCGTGTTTCGTTGCGATGGTGGAAACCTTGAAAAACCGTATCAACGATGAGAAACTGCATCTTGATAATATCGGTTTGGTGATTATCGATGAGGCACATTACAATTCTTTCAGGAAGTTGCTGAGCTCGTTCAAAAACGCATTTATCCTGGGCGTTACCGCGACGCCTCTGAGCTCGAACATCAAGCTGCCGATGAACCAGAATTACGACGAGCTGATTGTCGGCGATACCATTTCATCCCTTATTTCAAAAGGCTTCCTTGCCGAAGCGACGACTTACAGTTATGACGTTGGGCTGACTTCACTGAAAGTCGGAATCAATGGCGACTATACCGTTAAATCTTCCGATGACCTGTACTCGAATATGGCGATGCAGGAGAAATTGCTGCATGCGTATTCTGAGAAATCGCTTGGCAAGAAAACGCTGATTTTCAACAACGGGATCAACACTTCACTATACGTTTACGAGACTTTCCGCGAAGCCGGTTATCCAATACGGCATCTCGACAATACGAGTTCGGCGGAAGACCGGAAAGACATCCTGCATTGGTTTAAAAAG
>DATHGE010000272.1:0-6265 GCA_035317805.1 Flavobacterium sp.
CGAAATTCCGATCACAAATCCGTTCGATTTGGCATTCACAGCATAATCCTTTAGCCAATCCACGATTTGGGCGTTGACTTTCTCCGCATTAATTGGTTTTAATTTTTGCATAGTATTTGGAAATTTTAAAATCGGGCAATGTATATTTGCACAAAATTAATGATATTTTCTGAAGCTATTTCCTGCTGTCCGCTGTATCTTTTGCTTTTTTGACTGCTTCGTGCCTCGCAATGACAAAAAATGCAAAAGGATGCCGCTTCCATCAGGGCTAATAAGAACCCATTGTATGAAGAAGTACCTTTTGTTGTTACTGGCCGTTTCCGTGTTGATTTCCTGCGACAAGAAATCTAAGGTCGAAAAAGCGGTCGAAGAAATTCCGCTCGAAATCAAGGTCGAACGCTTCGATAAGGCTTTTTTCGAAACCAAACCGCAGGACTTACCGCAATTGAAAAAGCAATATCCTTTTTTCTTTCCCGTCGGGAACGACGATAAGATCTGGCTCGACAAGATGCAGAATCCGCAATGGCGTGAACTCTATACCGAAGTCGAAAAGAAATTCGGCGATTTCGATACCGAAAAGGAAAAAATCGAAGAGCTGTTCAAACACATCAAATACTATTTTCCCGAAACCAAAACCCCGAAAGTCATTACCGTGATTTCCGAAATGGATTACCAGAACAAAGCCATTTACGCCGACTCTTTGGTCATCGTATCCTTGGAATTGTATCTCGGAAAAAAGCACAGGTTCTACCAATTTCCCGAATACCTCAAACAGAATTTCGAACCAAACCAGATCATGCCCGATATCGTGACGAGCTTTGCCGCAAGGAAAATCCCGCCGCCAACCGACAACACCATGCTTTCGCAAATGATCTACGCCGGAAAGGAACTCTATCTCAAGGATATCTTATTGCCCGAATATACCGATGCTGACAAAATGGGCTACACGTCCGAACAGGTTGTCTGGTGCCAGGAAAACGAAAGTTACATGTGGCGTTTCTTTGTCGAAAACAAACTGCTTTACGACACCGACCAGAAACTCGCGCCGCGATTCATCAATCCGGCGCCGTTCTCCAAATTCTACCTCGAAATCGATAACGACACGCCTGGCAGGACAGGAGCATGGCTCGGCTGGCAGATTGTGCGTTCCTATATGGACAACAATCAGGTCGCCTTACAACAAATGCTGAAAATGGACGCCAGGGAAATCTTCGAAAAATCCAAATACAAACCCAAGAAATAATGTCAGATAAAACTACCTCAGAAATAAAATTTACTGTCGAACTCGATAATAACCGTGTTACCGAAAAACTCATGTGGACAGCCCAGGATGGCGGCATTGACGCTGAAGAGGCCAAAGCGCTGATGCTTTCCATCTGGGACAGCAAAGCGCAGGAAACGCTGCGCATCGATTTGTGGACGAAGGATATGCCGGTGGATGAGATGAAAAAGTTCTTTCACCAGACTTTGGTTGCGATGTCTGAAACATTCCTCCGCGCGACCGACGATGAGAAAATGACCGATACGATGAAAGATTTCTGCGATTATTTTGCGGAGAAAATGGAGTTGACGAAATAAGGATTATCTCAGCAGGTTTATTTAATAGAGGTTTTTCGAAGGTTTTTCCAAATGTATTCGAAAGCGCGAATAATCATTTTGTTCGAAAGCTTGCTCATATTGCCTTTATTGATTTTTTTGTCGAATTTCTTTAATCCGTTCTCTCGCCGGGAATAAATTATTTCGAGATTATTTAAATCATAAACTTCAACCACAATATAACTTGAGTACTCATTTTCTTTCCCTTTTCCGTTGGATATGTCAACCGAATTACCATCTGAAATACCGCTGGCTTTAACATTAATCAGGTAATCGTAACCGGTTCCTTTTTTGATTGCGGCAAGATTTGATTTTGTCGGATTGAGCGGTGTTTTCTTCGGAAGCATAATTCCTTTCACATCATAAACGTAGTCAAGGCGCTCGTGGAGATGGCGTTTGAATTTATTTAAAACCAAAGCGGTCAATTCGCCATTTATTTCATTCGGGGCATCTATTCCTGTCAAAAGCCATTTGCCGGATTTGAAATTTAATCCAACATTTTGGACACCACTTTCATAATAGTAACTGGAAGTATCGCAGGAAATTGAAATTAAGCAGAGAAACAGGAATAAAGTGATTTTCTTCATTCTAGAAACTATTGTTCTTAAAAACTTCCTCGTTCACTTCGTCAATATAATTGAGCACGTCATCTTTTCCGGTCTGTTCAGTGGCTGAAGTCACGAAATAATTTGGCATCTCTGCCCAGTTGTTGGCCATCATCTGCTTTTTATACGCCGCGACGTGCATATCGATCTTGACCTTGCTGATCTTGTCGGCCTTGGTAAAAATGATGCAGAACGGGATTTCGCTCTCGCCCATGTATTCCATAAATTCGAGGTCGATGTTCTGCGCCTCGTGGCGGATGTCGATCAATACGAAAGCACAAACGAGCTGCTGCCTTTTCTCAAAATAATCGGTGATGAATTGTTGGAAAACGGACTTTGTTTTTTTAGAAACCTTCGCATAGCCATAACCCGGCAAATCGACCAAAAACCAATTATTGTTGATTTTAAAATGATTGATAAGCTGTGTTTTTCCGGGTCGTCCCGAAGTTTTCGCCAGATTCTTATGATTGGTCAGCATATTGATCAGCGAGGATTTCCCAACATTGGAACGTCCGATAAAGGCGTATTCCGGGATAAATTCGGCCGGGCACTTGCTGACTTCTGAATTGCTGATAATGAATTCGGCGGTATTGATTTTCATGTAAAAATAATTTAAGCAAAGGTAAGCAAAAAAAGAAACCGCTATTTTTGATCTGTTTCAGAAATAGCGGTTTTTGTATGTTGCAAAATCTTATAAATGTTTCTCTTTGAGCCAGCTGTGCATGAGTTCGTTGAATTCCTGCGGATGTTCCATCATCGCTGCGTGGCCGCATTCGTCAATCCAGTATAGGGAGGAATTTGGAAGCAGTTGGTGGAATTCCTCAGCAACCTCCGGCGGCGTAACCTTATCGTTTTTTCCCCAGATGATACACGTTGGCACATGCATTTTTGGCAAATCCTTCGCCATATTGTGACGGATTGCGCTTTTGGCAATCGTCAGGGTTTTGATGAGCTTAATGCGGTCGTTGGCCATCGCATAAACTTCCTCGACAATTTCAGGAGTCGCGACTTTCGGGTCATAAAAAACATCTTCGGCTTTTTTCTGGATGTATTCGCGGTCGCCACGTCTCGGGTAACTGTCGCCCATAGCGCTTTCATACAGTCCTGAACTTCCGGTGATGATGAGTCCGAGCATTTTTTCAGGATACATTTTCGCATGGTACAAAGCGATATGTCCGCCAAGCGAATTTCCTAATAAAATAACACGCTCATAACCTTTATAGGTAATGAAATCCTTTACATAACGAGCGAAAGCCTTCACATTGGTCTTGAGGATGTTTTGTGTGTAAATCGGCAATTCCGGGATCACAATTTTGTATCCATGGGCAGGAAAATAATTGGCAACACCGTCAAAATTGCTCAGTCCGCCCATCAATCCATGCAAAATGATGATCGGCGTTCCTTCTCCGGCTTCAAAATATTTATACTTCCCTTCTTTTATTAAATCGTGTTCCATCAGTCGTTATTGGCTTTCAAAATCAAGCGCAAATATAAGATTTTATCCATAAATGTTAACGTTGTTTTATATTATTTGGGATTTAAAACCCGATTTTATCTTCGCAAGAAGATCCTTTTTCAAAAGAATCCTGCTTTTTTATTTTTTGAAAAATAAACAGGAATTTAATAAAATCAGCTCTTTTTCGCCGACATCTTTTCTAATATTTCCAATTTCTTAACAATTTGTTAAATAAGTCATTGCGGCTGAAAATAGCAGAACATCTGCTTTTTGATTTGAAGTGGTAAAACTTATCAACAAAGTGGGGTAAAGTGGTAAAATGTGGTAAAATATTTATATTTTTGTCGATAATCATCTAAAGCCAGATTCTTGAATTCAATCGTTGGAACATATGAGTGTAAAGTCGATGCCAAGGGAAGGCTGCTGTTGCCGGCGCCTCTCAAGAAGCAATTGACGACTTCACTTCAGGACGGATTCGTGCTGAAGCGCTCTGTTTTTCAGCCTTGCCTCGAACTATACACGATGTCTGAATGGAACCTGATGATGCAGAAAATTAACAAACTGAACCGCTTCGTTAAAAAGAACAACGATTTCATCCGTCGTTTTACGGCCGGAGTGAAAGTGGTGGAGATTGACAACCTCGGAAGATTGCTGATCCCGAAAGATCTGGTGGTTTTTGCCAACATCTCAAAAGATTTGGTGTTGTCTTCTGCGGTGAATATTGTGGAGATATGGGATAAGGATTTGTATGAAAAAGCAATCGATGATTCGGTGGTAGATTTTGCCGATCTCGCCGAAGATGTAATGGGAAATGTAAATGACGACGATAATGGAATATCATAATCCGGTACTGCTTCATCCTTCTGTGGATGGTCTGGACATCAAGCCGGATGGGATTTATGTCGACGTGACTTTTGGCGGTGGCGGACATTCGTCCGAAATCCTCAAACGCATCGGGCCGAACGGGAAACTGTTCGCTTTCGATCAGGATGAGGATGCTTTGGCCAACGCGCTTCCCGATGAAAGATTCACCTTAATCAATGAAAACTTCAGGTTCATCAAAAGGTTTCTGCGCTTCCATAATGTAAAAGCGGTAGATGGAATTTTAGCCGATTTAGGCGTTTCATCACACCAGTTCGATGTTGCCGAAAGAGGTTTTTCCACAAGATTTGACGCCGAACTCGATATGCGCATGAGCCAGAAAAATGACCTCAATGCCTACCGCGTGGTCAATGAATACGACAGTGCCAATCTAACAAGGGTGTTTCTGGATTATGGCGAATTGAAAAATGCGCCGGCCATCGCAAGAGTAATCATCGAAGCACGCGAATTGAATCCAATAAAGAACACCGAACAATTGAAACTCGTTTTAAGCCGCTTTTTGCCCCAACATAAAAGCCATAAAATATTAGCCCAGATGTACCAGGCAATCCGGATTGAGGTCAACCAGGAAATGGACGTCCTCAGGGAATTCCTCCAACAATCGCTCGAGATTCTCAAGCCTGGCGGAAGGTTAAGCGTGATTTCCTATCATTCCCTGGAAGATCGCCTTGTAAAAAGGTACATTAAAAACGGAATGTTCGAGGGCGAACCCGAACGCGACTTCTTCGGGAATTTTTCCGTCCCGTTCAAAACCATAGGAAAACTGATTGTTCCGGACGACAATGAAATACGGATCAATAACCGCGCAAGAAGCGCCAAATTAAGAATAGCAGAAAAAGAATAAACGCAGTGTCATAGCGGCAAAAAAGAGAAGATGAAAAACGGAGTATACAGCATATTAAAAGCAAGATACCTCATTAATGAAGATGCGAACGCGGCTAAAAACTGGCGCTTTATTGTGTTCCTGATCCTTCTTGCCATTATCATGATTGCCAATACGCAACGCTACGAACAGAAAGTTTTCAGGATCATCGCCTTGACGAATGAAGTAAAGGAATTGCGTTCGGAATTCGTAGACCGCCGTTCGGAACTGATGAAGCTAAAAATGGAATCGACGGTTTCTGAAAAAATGGAGGCAAAGATGATTTTCCCATCTTCCGTTCCGCCAACAAAGATTAAAGTCAAAAAAGATAAAGAAACAGGATTTTTCAGCAAATTATGGTAGCAGAAGACAAGCACATATCTTATCGGATGTATCTCGTTGCTTTTGCGATGTTCCTGATGGCGATTGCAATTTGCGTGAAACTGACCAATATCCAATGGGTGGAAGGCGACTATTATCGCAAACTAGGCAACGAAAGGACCGTTCGCGATTTCGTCATTCCGGCCAATAAAGGAAACGTCTATTCCGCCGACGGAAGCCTGCTTGCCACTTCAATCCCAAACTACACCGTGCGTTTCGACGCCGTTGCGCCAACCGCAGAGGCTTTCGAGAAAAATGTCAAATCCTTATCGGATTCGCTTTCGTTTTTATTGGGCAAGCCGGCCAGTTTGTACCAGTCGGAATTGCGGAAAGCGCGTGCCAACAAAAGCCGTTATTTCCTTGTGGCACGCGACCTGAGTTTTACCCAATACATGAAAATCAAAGGCTATCCGTTGTTCAGGCTCGGCGCATACAAAGGCGGAATCATCACTGAACAGAGAACCGTCCGCGAATATCCAATCG
>DATHGE010000273.1:0-2693 GCA_035317805.1 Flavobacterium sp.
GTTTGGTGGCGCACGGCATCGGTTCGGAAACCGGGAACAGCGAACTCCAGTTCAGCAATGTCAACAATTCGTATTCAACCGCTTTGGGGAAATACAGCATCGGGCAACATTACAATGGAAAATTCGGCAAAGCCTACAAATTGCACGGCCTGGATGAAACCAACAGCAATGCATTTTTACGCAATATCGTCCTGCACAAATTGGACACGATGCCTCATGAAGAACAGGAAGAAAAAATCTGCAACAGCCAAGGCTGCCCAATGGTAAGCGAACGGTTTTTCAGTCGTATCGAAAAAATTATCGACGGTTCGGAGAAACCAATTATCATGGCTATTTACTATTAAATTCAGGGAATGAAAAGAATCGCGATCGTCTTATTGTTGGTTATTGCTGTCGGAATTTACGCCAAACGCCGATTTTATGGCCCAAAAATCCAAACAGAGATTGCAGCAAACGATATCAAAAACGGGGATATTATTTTCCAGACTTCGCTCTCCTCACAAAGCAAAGCCATCCAGCTGGCTACGAATTCGCCTTATTCTCATTGCGGGATTATCTATAAAAATGGTTCCGATTTTTATGTGTTTGAAGCGGTACAGCCGGTAAAAATGACACCGCTCCAAAAATGGATTGTGCGTGGCAAAAGCGGAAAATTTGTCATCAAAAGATTGCGTGATACATCGATCCTGACTCCGGAAACATTGGTAAAAATGAAAAATGTCGGGCAGCATTTTTCAGGAAAAGACTATGACCTTACTTTTGAATGGTCGGATAAAAAGATGTACTGTTCTGAACTGATCTGGAAAATTTACAAGCGCGGCGCCGGAATTGAAGTCGGCAAACCGGAAAAATTAAGCGATTTCAATCTTGAAAACACAGCGGTGCAACAAAAGATGAAAGAACGCTACGGCGACCATATTCCGAAAAACGAAACGGTCATTTCCCCAAAAGCCATTTTCGACAGCGACCTGCTCGAAACGGTTGCCGAAAATTAATACGTCTTCACGACAATTTCATACATTTAAGCCATCAAAAAACGGAATAAATGGATTCGAAAATGACAGCTTCGGCATTTATTGAAAGGCTAAAAGCAATCGGTTCACCTGAAGAAGCCGAAAAGACCAAAGGTTATTTCAAAACCGGGGAAGGCCAATATGGCGAAGGCGACGAGTTTATCGGTGTGCGAATGGGGAAACTTTTCGAACTCGCAAAAGAATTCCTGCCGATGCCCGTGGGTGAAATAGAAAAACTGCTCGAAAGCCCGATACATGAAGTCAGGGCCGGCGCGGTGAGCATCATGGATAAGCAATCCCGCAATAAAAAGACAACGGAAAATCGCAGGAAGGAAATTTTCGATTTGTATATGCGGCGCCATGACAGGATCAACAATTGGGACCTGGTCGATTTGGGCGCATTGCATATGGTCGGAAGTTATTTATACGACAAGCCGCGCGATATTTTATACCAACTCGCAACTTCCGGAAATGTTTGGGAACGCCGCTCCGCTATCGTCGGCACAACCTATTTTATAAGACAGGGCGATGTGGCCGACACTTTCCGGATTGCTGAAATGCTGGTGAATGACGGACACGACCTCGTGCACAAAGGAACCGGATGGATGCTGCGCTTTGCAGGCGACAAAGATCGCGAACAGCTATTGGCTTTTCTGGACAAACATGCGGCAACGATGCCACGGACACTGCTTCGCTATGCGATTGAAAAATTCGACAAACCGTTGCGCGGGCATTATATGGGAATGAAAAAAGCCAACACCTGACTGATTCGATATGGAAGCAATGGACAATTTTTACCTCAATCAGGCAGAACCAAATAAAGGCTGTTTATTGGCATTGAAAGCCATCGTACTTTCACAGGACCCGGAAGTTGCGGCCGTTTGGAAATACAGGATGCCTTTCTTTTGCTACAAAGGAAAAATGTTCTGCTATCTGTGGGTTCATAAAAAAGACAACAGGCCGTATCTCGGATTTGTCGAAGGCAAACACCTGGAACATCCAGGCTTAATTATCGAAAACCGTTCGCGTATGAAAATCATGCTGTTCGATCCTGAAAAAGACTTGCCGATAATTACTATTGGATCATTGCTGCAAAAAGCGATCAATCTTTATAAATTCGGAATCGTAAAAATAAAGTGAAACGGCAGATTCTGATACAATTTCAGAAAACAGAAAGGAGCATCAATCCGTGCAAATTCGCAACCGCTAATTTTTTTGCAATGGTAAAATAATCCCTATCTTTAAATTCCAAAAACAAGAATTATGAGTTCAAGCACTATAAAAGCCTTTGGTATCTTCGCCCTGGCCGCCTTATTTTCCTGCACGAAAACCGAGACAAAAAATACCGCTTCCACAAACAATGGCGATCTTTCACGCTACGAACCCAAAGAATATGTCGAACTCAAACACCCCGAATGGAGTAAAAACGCCACGCTATACGAAGTCAATATCCGCCAATTCACTCCCGAAGGAACGTTCAAAGCTTTCGAATCGCACTTACCCCGAATCAAAGCCATGGGCATCGATATCATCTGGCTCATGCCGATCCATCCGATTGGCGTCGAAAAGAGAAAAGGAACGCTCGGCAGCTATTATTCCGTCAGGGATTATTTCGGCGTGAATCCCGAATTCGGCAGCAAGGAAGATTTTAGGCATCTGGTAGATAAGATCCATTCGATG
>DATHGE010000274.1:0-9556 GCA_035317805.1 Flavobacterium sp.
AACCGGAAAAATCGACGCCAAAACCTTTCAGGTGAATTATTTCCTCAACAATTCGCCGTTGGTGGAACCCGGAATCGACCGGACTTTTACCTTGAAATTACAGGATCTGATCCAGAACCAAACCAATCTGAACCTGGTCAGTACCGGCGGCGACCTGACGTATGAAGGTGAAATCGTAGATTACCGCATCAGCCCGATGACCGCGACCGCCGACCAAAGGGCCGCGCAAAACCGGCTCACGATCAGGATTAATGTCCGATTTACAAATAAAAATAAGGAAGCCGATGATTTTGAAAAGCCCTTTTCGTTTTTCTATGATTATCCGGCGACCGAACAATTAATCGGTTCGCGTTTAACGACGGCACTTGACGAAATTTTTGAACGGATTACCCAGGATATTTTCAACGAATCGCTTGCCAAATGGTAAATTTTGAATTGGCGCTATTTATCCGTTAATTTGCTTTTCCGAAAACGAAAAAAACCAATAACGAATATTATATTTTGAACATCAGCGAATATACATATCTGATCAACAAGCCCGATGCTGTCAATGAGAAGCAGACGGTAATATTGGAAAAAATCGTACAGGAATTCCCTTACTTCCAGAGTGCGCGCGCGTTATACCTCAAAGGGCTTTACAACCAGAACAGCTTCAAGTACAATTATGTATTAAAAGTCACTGCAGCACATACGGCCGACCGCAGCGTATTGTTCGATTTCATCACTTCGGAAACATTTACGTCGATCAACAAAGAGTTGTATGAGCAGAAGCTTTCGGAAATCTCCGACATCAGCGTCAAGGAAAGCGAAGTGATTGAGCCAAAGTTGGAAAAACGCGAAAATACCGTCGAGCAATCGATTTTGTCATTGATCAAAGAGGCAGAGCCGAAAGAAGTCGTTTTTGAAGCCGTAACAGAAGTTACTCCTGAGCCGGAAATTGTCACTGAACCCGAAGATGTTATTTCCGAAACGGTCGAAACTTTATCCGAAATTGAGATTCCGGCAGAAATCGCCTATGAATTTGTCCCGGTTGAAACGGTTGAGGCTGTGGAAACGCCACCAACTGCTCCCGAAGAAACCATAGAACAGACAACAGCAGAACAGAAACTCGAAATCGGAAAACCGCTCGAGTTCTCCATCACCGAAAAGCACTCGTTCCAGGAATGGCTGCAGCTTTCGAAAATCCAGCCGATCGTGCGTGAAACGGAAAATATACCATCTGAAGCCGCAACTGCCGAAGCTCCTGAAGAAACAGACACAGAATCCGATTCGGGGAAACAAAAAAAAAACGAATTGATTAACCGGTTTATCGAGACCAATCCGAAAATTCCGCCTGTCAAACACGATGCGCCGCTTCCGACAAATATAATCGTAGAGCCCAGTAATGCTGACAATTCGTACCTGATGACTGAAACTTTGGCACGTGTTTATCTCGAACAGAAAAAATACCACAAGGCAATTCAGGCATATCAAATTTTAATTTTGAAATATCCGGAAAAAAGTAGTTTCTTTGCAGACCGAATTTTAGATATCAAAAATTTACAACAAAATAATAAACAATAGTAATGAGCACATTTTCAATTTTTTTGGTTTTAATCACAATCGTTTGTTTCCTGCTGATTGTAGTAATTATGGTTCAGAATCCTAAAGGCGGCGGCTTGTCTTCTTCATTAGGCGGATCCCAGATGATGGGCGGCGTCCAGAAAACTACCGACTTTTTAGATAAAAGTACCTGGGCACTCGGAACAATCCTGATCGCATTGATCCTGATGTCGAGCTTGAGCTTTACAGGAGCGCTAAACGATAACAATTCGAAAATCATAGACGAAGTCAACACGGAAACGGCGCCAAAAACCGCAACTCCTGGTGCGACGACACCTGCAAAAACAGATGCGACAACGCCAGCGGCTCCGGCAAAAACAGAACCGGCTGCCACTATGCCAGCGGTACCTGCAAAAAAATAATTTGCCCGAAATAATATCAGATGCCAGCCTCAAACGCTGGCATTTTTTGTAAGCTGTAAATTTGGCAGACCGCCGTCAAGTGGCATAATTTCTGACAAATGCGAATCCGATAAAATTAATTTCAATATAAAAAACAATCCATATGGCTTTAAACATCAAACCACTTTCAGACCGCGTTTTAATTGAGCCTGTCGCAGCCGAAACACAAACTGCCTCAGGTATTTTTATTCCTGACACTGCCAAAGAAAAACCACAGAAAGGAACTGTCGTTGCCGTCGGTAACGGAACCAAAGACCACAATATGACCGTAAAGGTTGGCGATTCTGTCCTCTACGGAAAATACGCAGGGACCGAGCTGAAACTGGAAGGCAAAGACTACCTGATCATGAGGGAAGACGATATTCTCGCAATCATCTAATCAAAACAATAACATAACAACACTATTCAAAAAATGGCAAAAGATATAAAATTCGACATTGAAGCGCGCGACGGACTCAAACGTGGCGTTGACGCTTTGGCAAATGCAGTAAAAGTAACCCTTGGACCAAAAGGACGCAACGTAATCATCGGAAAATCTTTCGGTGCGCCGAACGTGACCAAAGACGGCGTGACCGTTGCAAAAGAAATCGAACTCAAAGATCCATTGGAAAATATGGGCGCGCAGATGGTGAAGGAAGTCGCTTCAAAAACCAACGACCTTGCCGGAGACGGAACCACGACTGCAACCGTCTTAGCACAAGCAATCGTAAAAGAAGGTCTTAAAAACGTAGCGGCTGGAGCGAATCCGATGGATTTGAAACGCGGTATCGACAAAGCTGTCGAGGCGATCGTAGGCGATTTGACCAAACAAGCCAAAGTGGTCGGAAGCGATTCTGAAAAAATCAAACAGATCGCATCAATCTCTGCAAACAATGACGATGTTATCGGTGAATTGATCGCGATGGCTTTCGCCAAAGTGGGAAAAGAAGGCGTTATCACAGTTGAGGAAGCCAAAGGAACCGACACTTACGTGGACGTTGTGGAAGGCATGCAATTCGATCGCGGTTACCTTTCGCCTTACTTCGTGACTAATCCTGAAAAGATGGAAGCAGAGCTCGAAAACCCGTACATCCTTTTATACGACAAAAAAGTATCTTCCCTCAAAGAATTGCTTCCGGTTTTAGAGCCGGTGGCGCAGTCGGGAAAACCATTATTGATTATCGCCGAAGATGTAGACGGTGAAGCACTGTCGACTTTGGTCGTAAATAAATTGCGCGGCGCTCTCAAAATCGCTGCCGTAAAAGCACCTGGTTTTGGCGACAGGAGAAAAGCCATGCTTGAAGATATCGCAATCCTGACTGGCGGAACCGTAATCTCTGAAGAAAGAGGCTACACGCTGGAAGCTGCAACTTTAGACATGCTTGGAACTGCCAAACGCGTTTCAATCGACAAAGACAATACAACGGTTGTGAGCGGAGCCGGCGATCCCGATATGATTAAAAACCGTGTGAACCAGATCAAAGGGCAGATGGAAACAACAACCTCTGATTATGATAAAGAAAAACTCCAGGAACGTCTGGCCAAACTGGCTGGCGGTGTGGCCGTACTATACGTGGGTGCCGCTTCTGAAGTGGAAATGAAAGAGAAAAAAGACCGCGTAGACGACGCACTTCACGCAACGCGCGCCGCTGTGGAAGAAGGAATCGTTGCCGGTGGCGGCGTAGCCTTATTACGCGCAAAAAGCGCCTTAACAGGTCTGAAGGCCGACAATGCCGATGAAGCAACCGGAATCCAGATTATTTCGCGTGCGATCGAATCTCCATTGCGGACGATTGTCGAGAATGCCGGACTTGAAGGTTCGGTAGTTGTTGCGAAAGTTGCCGAAGGTAAAGGTGATTTTGGTTACAATGCCAAAACCGACGAATATGTCGACATGCTCAAAGCCGGAATCATCGATCCTAAAAAAGTGACACGCGTGGCGCTCGAAAATGCCGCTTCTGTTGCCGGAATGATACTGACCACCGAATGTGCTTTGGTAGAAATCAAAGAAGAAAATGCCGGCAGCGGAATGCCAATGGGCGGCGGTATGCCGGGAATGATGTAATCTGAAATTGAGATTACAGATTGCAGATTTCCTTATAAATAAAAATCCCGTTCATAACCTGAACGGGATTTTTTATTTGAGATAAGTTGTCCCAAACTATTGGCTATTCTTCTTCCTTATGTTCCGGCTCATGATGGATCACCGGAAGCTTTTTGGCAAACTTTAAAATGACTGGCGAAAGCGTCAGCACAACCAATCCGATAATAATAATTTCGATATGGTTTTTGAGGTCGATTTGGTATTTTTCAAGCAGGAATCCGTATAGGTAATGCCCCGAAAAGATCAAACTGAACGACCAAAGGAAGGAACTCAATATATTGTAGAACATGAATTTCTTTTTGTCCATCGTTACGATTCCGGCTACGATTGGCGCAAATGTCCGGATGATCGGAAGGAAACGCGCAAAAATGATTGCCCTGCCACCATGTCTTTCAAAGAAAATCTTAGACTGGATCAGGTATTTTTTCTTAAACCAGAAACTGTCTTCCTTATTGTACAGGTAATTGCCACTTTTGGAACCGAACCAGTAGCCAACCATGTTTCCGACGATTCCCGCAAGCGCAACCAAAGTCGACAATACAACCACATTGAGGAAATCAGGCCCGATAAAAACCACATTCTCTATCAGCTCGCGGTTGTAGATTCCCGCAAGGAAAAGCAAGCTGTCACCCGGTAAAAAGAACCCTGCGAAGAGTCCGGTTTCGGCAAACACAATGAATAAAACTATATAAAGGCCAATCTTGACACCATTGATGTCAAAGTGGATGTAAAAAAGCGGGTCAATCAAATTCTTCCAGTCGAAATCACTCATTCGTTTGTTTTTAGGCTTCTGATAATTTTGAGGCGTGAAAGTATGAATAATTTACCTCAACCACAATTTATTGCTGCACTTTTAGGTTTTATTAACGGTTTTAAAATATTGCCAAAAGCATCAAAACCGCCATGACGATCATGATGCTGTTTTCGATAAAAGTCGCCTTGGTCATTGGCAATTTTAAGGCGGTTCCGAGGCAGGCGCATTGTATCGATTTCTTGTCGAGCAGCACTTTCGTAACGCCAATCGTCGTAATGCCCAGAATCACAATGGTCGAGATCAGTGCAATCTCAATTTGGAACCGCAGCAGGAACAGCAATCCCAAAATCGTTTCGATAAATGGATAAACCGTTGCATAAACCGGCACTTTTTTCGCCAGTGGATCATACATCCGGAACGAATCCGGAAATCCTTTCAGATCGAGCATCTTGAAGAAGCTGAATACAATATAAAACAATCCCATAAAATCGAGCATAAAACCTTCCGCCGACCACGGGTTCCTGTTGAGCAAAACCGCCGCAACGGTAATATATCCTATAATCAGGAACAAAGGATATAATTGCCTCCACTCTGATTTTTCTTCCGCTTCAATTGGCATTTGCAAACTGTCGTTCTTCTCGTAAATCTTGTATTTTTCGCCCAACGCATTCTGAAACGCAGCAGTGGAAATATGGGTTTTCATTACAATTTCAGCTTCTGATTTTTCCAGGCTTACAGTTACTTTAACAACGCCCGGAATTCTGCCGAGCTTGTCTTCTACTCCAATTCTGCACCCGTTACAGGTCATTCCCGTTACAGTATAAGTATGTATCATGGTTTTGCCCTTTCGTATTGACAGCAAGAATGCAAATTGTTGTAGGCTTCATCTGTCGCTTTATAAATATCGGTATCGTGCCCGACTTTCGCAATCGCCTGTTTGACATCGGCCACGGAAGTTTTCTCTTCGTTCAGGATCACATTGAGCTTGTGGCTTTCTATATCCCAAACCGCCATTTTCACGCCCGAAACAGAATAGGCCGCTTTCTCAATGCGCTTTTTGCACTGCTCGCAATTGCCGTTGACCTCAAAAGTGTACTTCGCATTCTTGTTCTTTTTTTCCTGCGCTTGCGCCGAAATCCCGACAAAAGCCATCATGATTATTATTATTATATTTTTCATTTTGTAAATTTTAAATTAGTTATTTGATTTTAAACCGAAGTCCGGCGTAATACATCTGCCCAAAAACCGGCGCATAAACCACCGAAGCATCGAATTGATTCCCAAACGGATTTTCGCTTCCCAAAATTGCCTTTTCCTGTTTGTAATTGCCGATGTTCTCGCCGCCGATATAGACTTCAAAAGTAGGCGAAAATGCCTTTGCAACCTGCGCGTTCATCAATGAAAATGCATTCGAATATTCCGGAAACTGATCTGCTGCCATATTTGTCACGGTAAACGGAAGCCTTTGTTTTCCCATCCAGTTGTAGGTGTAATCGAATTTCCACTGCTGCCCTTTGTCACTTAAATGGGTCTCAAACCCGAGATTGGCAAAAAAGCGATGCTTCGCCTGAAGCGGCCTTTCGTAATTTCCGCTCAGATATTGGGTCTGGATGTCGTAGTATTTGTAAGCCGTCCTCAAATTCAGGTGCTTTACAATCTCGTAGTTGAAATCGACTTGCAAGCTATTTGCGAATGATTTTCCGTCAAGGTTATACAACAAAACCTGTTGCGGACTCTGATACAAATCGACCACCGCCTGATTTTGGAAATCGGTCCTGTACAGGTCGAATCCCGCATCGGCATTCTGTCCGAAAATCCTAAATTGCTGGTTAAAACTAACACCGTAATTCCAGGCGATCTCCGCATCGAGTCCGTAGATTTTTCCGCTGGTATTGAGAATATCAAATGTTCTGGAACTGGCAAAAAGATTCTGGTTTTCGGCAAAAATATTGGCCGAACGCTTGCCTCTTCCTGCCGAAGCGCGAATCACCGCTTTCTCCCACGGATTGTAGCGCAAATGCAATCTTGGCGTTACAAAAGTCCCAAGGCGGTTGTGGCTGTCGATACGCATTCCGGCAATCAGGCTGAAATTACTGTTGTTGTCATACGTATACTCGAAAAACGCGCCGACGGAATTGTCAATGCGGTCGAAATTGCGGTTGATATTGGGAACGCCGACGAATTCATCATAACTGTCATACGTGAAATTCAGTCCCGTCGCAAACTTATGCATCGTGTTGTTGATGATCGAATTGAAAATGAGGTTCGAATAATAACTCTGCTGGCGAATGTCGTATCGGTTCAGTCCGAAATAGGAATCCTGGCTGTGGCTGTTGAACGCATTCTGGAAACCGATGCTCTTGTAAGGCGCTTCGGGAAAAACATAACCGATTTTGGTGGCCAGATCGAAACGTTCGGTGTTGATTTCGGAGCCCCAGTGATTGGTCGTGAATTTGTCTTTGCCCTTATCGAAAGCCACTTCACCCGATTGTTTCTCATCATTCATATACCGCAAATTGATAAAGCTCACCCAGCCTTTTTTGGCGTCGTAATACTGCCAGCGGTTTAGCATATTGATTTGTTTTCCCAACGGATTGTCGAGAAAACCATCATCGTTCATGTCGTTTTTGGCAATTCTCGTATTGGTGTGAAGGCACAAACTCGTCACCCATTTATCGGAAAGTTTTTTGCTGAAATGAACGTTGCCTTCAAACCGCGAATCACTCGAACCGTAAACGTTTAGGAAAAATGGGATGTCGTTCATCGGCTTGATCAGTTCGGTGTTGATCTGTCCCGAAATGCTTTCGTAGCCATTCACGACCGAACCCGCGCCCTTAGTTACCTGAATGCTTTCGACCCAGGTTCCTGGCGTAAACGACAAGCCATAAGCCTGCGAAGCGCCGCGGACCGACGGAATATTCTCTTCGGTAATCATCAGGTACGGACTCGTTAATCCGAGCATTTTGATCTGTTTTGTTCCCGTGAGCGCATCCGAAAAGTTGACATCAATTGACGGATTCGTTTCGAAACTCTCGGCCAGATTGCAGCAGGCGGCCTTGAGCAATTCCTTGCCCGACATGACCGAAGTGTTTGCCGTAACGGTTAAAGATCGTTTAATTGTTTTGCGCGACGCTTCCACTTTTACCGCCTTGAGGGAATCGGATTTGGTTTCCTCCTGCGCGTTTGTAAAGATTGGAAACAACAGCAAAAGTGCTGGAATGTATTTGTGCATAATTTGATTTTAAAATTTGAAATCGGATTTTGGACCATCAGAAAGCGGTCCGTTCGAAAACAAAATTAAAATCAGGCGTAAAAAAGGCGTTGCGAAAAGAGTTCGTAAAGCGGCGGCGCGTGCGCATCGCAATAATAAGAAGCGGTTTGTTCGTTTGTGATTTTAACTGTCGGAATAAAAACAACCGGTTTCCAGTTTGCAATTACGAACGGCGCATCAATCTGAAAAGAAAAAACCTTGAAGGTAATGTCTGATTTCTCCTTAACCTTGATGACTTTGTCCTTGCAGCAGCTTTTGCCTTCCTCGGCTTTTGCAGCGCAGCAGGATTTTTGTTTGGGTAAGGATTTGACGTCGGAAAGATTTTCAACACCGTAAGCCGCTGAAATCCCTGAAATTTCCCCACCGCAATAATGCACGTTGAAAGCCAGTCCGACATTGGAGACCAATATCAGCAAAGCCAAAAACAAACTTGTGCATTTTGAAATTTTCATACCGCAAAATTATCCAAAAAAGAATGGAATGGTGTTTAAGAAACGTTATTTTTTGACATCCGGCTCTGGTAGTAAAAAGCGGGCACGAATAAAAGCACGAACAGCGGCTGTATCAAAAACCTTCTGACATAGAAGATAATGAAGTTGTTCTCATTGCCCGAAAACGTGATCAATGCGAAGAATCCGGTGATCAGGATCACATAAAAAATCACATAAAGGATTCCAGAAAATTTCGTCAGCGCCACATCTTTAAACAAAACATAAATAATCGCGAGCGAAATGAAAGTATTGAGGAAATAACGTGAACTCAGACTAAAAAACAATTTGATGCCCTTGTATTCCGGAAAAGTCAGGTTCAGGTAATCGCCTTCAAAATAATATGCAAACGGATCGTAAAACAAAGCATGCTCATAAATCCTGACCAATGCCAATAACAGCACGAGTAGCATTACCACGCAGACTTTGAGCTTATTTTTGAGCAGGTTTTTCAGCATACAGAGAAAATTTATTGACCCAGATTACCCACAGAATAAACACGACTCCGTAAATAAACAGCGGAAAGATTACGCCGTGCAGCAATTCTTCCTGATCGGGAAATTGATACAGTGCAAAAGCCAGGACTGCAATGCGAATCACATTTAAAACATGGATCAGCAAACTTCCGCCAAAGATAAACAAGACCGTCGCTTTCCATTTTCCCGAAAACGCCACGACAAACGCCACAAAAAGGATAATCACACTCAGCGCATTGCAGCCTTCGACGATGCGCGCAACAAATTTGTGGTTGTAGAACAGTTTCATGCTCGACTGGCTTTGGTGCGCCTGGACCGAAACATTATCGGTAAAAACGCCCATCAGGCCTTTCGTTTGCGCCGCGACCGATTTTGTAAAACCGTCGACCTCAAAGGCAGCCTTGTCGTATTGTCCCAGATAACTTTGGTAAACCAAGGTCAGCACTGCATAAGTCAGCAGGAACTTTCCGAGGAAAATCAG
>DATHGE010000275.1:0-3953 GCA_035317805.1 Flavobacterium sp.
TCTTACGGACAGGTGGAAGATTACACGGTGAATATCGTTTCTGCTGCTAAAGAATCTGACGCGACCGCTTCTTCTGACCTGAGTTTTACGGTTTATCCAAACCCGGTAAAAGACGGGATCCTGAGAATCTCCAATGTAGACAATGGAACCTACAGGGTTTTCAACTCCATCGGGCAGGAAGTTTCAAAAGGAGCTGTTGAAGATGGAGCCGTTCAAGTTTCAAACATCAACAGCGGAACGTATATGATTGAAGTGACTTCCAACGGAAAATCGGCGGTAAAACGCTTCATAAAACAATAAGCCAATAATTTATTTGACTGAAAAGCTATCTCAATTGAGGTAGCTTTTTTTATTTCAAAAATGATTACTTTTAGCGTTTAAAAAATTTACCTAATGAAGAAAATATTCTTTCTAACTCTTGCGATGATGAGTATATCTGCTGCCGAAGCGCAAAATGTAATGACTCCCGAACTGCTTTGGAAACTGGGCCGCGTAACCGCTTTGGGCATTTCCAAAGACGGGAAAAATGTGGTTTATAAAGTCGCCACGCCTGATATGGCGGAAAACAAATCCAATTCTAAATATTACACCGTTCCCGTAAATGGAGGAAATGCATTGGAGGTGACCGATTACAAATCGTTGGTTTCCGATAAGAACCTGTCGCCCGACGGAAAATTCCTGGTTTACAATGAAGAAGTGAAAATCGACAATGTACTTGGAAAAGATTACTATCCCGATCTCAAAAAATCGGATGTTCAGATTTACAATGCACTCGATTACCGTCACTGGGATACCTGGAATGAAGGGAAATTCAACCACGTTTTCTACAAAGAAAACAAAGATGGCGCAAAAGGGATCGATATCCTGAAAGGCGAAGCTTTCGATTCCCCGCAGAAACCTTTCGGGGGCGATGAGGATTATATCTGGTCGCCCGACGGGAAAAGCATTTTATATGTGACCAAGAAAAAATCCGGCACCGAATACGCCATCAGCACGAATACGGATATTTACGAATACAATCTCGAAACCGGAAAAACCGCTAACAGGACTGAGGGAAATTTAGGCTATGACACCAATCCGCAATTTTCACCAAACGGCGACCTGACCTGGCTGCAGATGAAGCGCGATGGTTACGAAGCCGATAAAAATGACATTATCGTCAGCTATAAAGGAATGAACATTAACCTGACTGCAGGTTGGGACGGAACCGTAGAGCATTTCAAATGGAACGCCGACGGAAAAAAGGTTTATTTCATTGCGGCAGTCGACGGAACCAAACAATTGTTTGAAGTGAACTTCCCGGGATTGACCAAAATTGCCGTTACCGTGAAACAGCTTACGAATGGCGATTTCGATGTTTCGGATTTGGTTGGATTTTCAGGAAATGCTGCAATTGTAGCCAGAAACGATATGAATCATGCGTCAGAATTATACGCTTATGATCTAAAGAAAAATACCTGGAAACAACTGACGAATGCCAATACTGCCGTTTACGATAATTTAGCGTTAAGCAAAACCGAAAGGCGTTATGTAACCACAACCGATGGTAAGAAAATGCTCGTTTGGGTAATCCTGCCTCCTAATTTCGACCCGAATAAAAAATATCCTACTTTGTTATATTGCCAGGGCGGACCGCAATCGCCGTTGACGCAATATTATTCCTTCCGCTGGAATTTCCAACTGATGGCGGCCAACGGTTATATCGTCGTAGCGCCAAACCGCCGCGGAATGCAAGGCCATGGCGTGAAATGGAATGAAGACATCAGCAAGGATTGGGGCGGACAGGTAATCAAGGACTATCTTTCAGCTATCGATGATGTTGCCAAAGAAAAATATGTGGATAAAGCAAGATTGGGCTGTGTTGGCGCAAGCTTTGGCGGCTATTCCGTTTTCTATATGGCCGGAATGCACAACAAAAGGTTCAAGACTTTTGTTTCGCATGATGGCGTTTATAACCTGCAAAGCATGTACGGCACCACTGAAGAGGTTTTCTTCAACAATTGGGACCACGGCGGGGCTTATTGGGAAAAGGAGAACATAGCGGCGCAAAAGGCCTACAACGAATTCAATCCAATCAATATGGTTGATAAATGGGATACGCCGATTATGATTGTTCAGGGTGGAAAGGATTATCGTGTGCCAATCGGACAAGGGCAGGAAGCATTTCAGGCGGCGCAATTGCGCGGCATCAAAAGCCGTTTCCTCTATTTCCCCGAAGAGAACCACTGGGTTTTGAAACCGCAGAACGCCATTGTCTGGCAGCGTGAATTTTTCAAATGGCTCAAGGAGACATTATAAAGAAATCCCCTCATAGATGATTTATGAGGGGATTTTTTTTACAGCATTACCAACTTAAAACAGTGCAACCTTCTGAATTAAGTGTTACCGTGACGACAACTGTTTGCCCGTTATTGAGTAAAACCCTGATTCTTTTGTAGCAAATTGCTCCGCCTGCAATTCCACAGGCTGTACAGGATTGTGCATTTTCTACCGGGACATTCTCAGCCGGACCAATGCCTAAAAAATTGCTTAATTTATCAGATGCATTCTTGCTGATACTAATTGTTGCCTGGTAATTAGAATAATCCTTCGACCCGTTCAGCTTCAGCCCTTTTAAAGATGAAACAGCCCCGTCGACATAATCAGAGAGCCTTTTTTCAAGACCATCCATGCTTTGGTATTCTGCTTTGCTGACTCCACTCGTAATTTTCACCTCCTGGGCAATGGAAACATGCGACATAAAAGCCGCGACTAAAATAAATAAGATTTTTTTCATGGTTATAAATTTTGAATTAAACAAAAGTGTATTCTTCGCGAGAATGCTTTTGTAAAAATACCAACCATGACTGTCTGTTACTTACAGATTTTCTGCCGTCATTTATAGGAGCATAAAAAAAGCCTCACTTTTCAGTAAGGCTATATTTTTATTCCGGATCGTTCATTTTAAAACTTTCCATGAATTTCGTGGTGTAATTTCCGGCCACATAATCCGGTTCATCCATCAGTTGCCTGTGGAAAGGGATTGTGGTTTTTACGCCTTCGATTACGAACTCATCCAAAGCGCGTTTCATTTTACTGATCGCCTCTTCACGTGTCTGTGCCGTTGTAATCAGTTTGGCAATCATCGAATCGTAATTCGGCGGAATGGTATAACCGGCGTACACGTGTGTATCCAAACGCACTCCGTGACCGCCCGGCGCATGAAGCGTTGTGATTTTTCCCGGTGAAGGGCGGAAATCATTGTATGGGTCTTCGGCGTTGATACGGCATTCGATCGCATGCAGGTTCGGGAAGTAATTTTTCCCGGAAATCGGGATTCCGGCCGCTACAAGGATTTGCTCACGGATCAGATCATAATCGATTACCTGTTCCGTAATCGGGTGCTCGACCTGGATACGCGTGTTCATTTCCATAAAGTAGAAATTGCGGTGCTTGTCGACCAAAAATTCTACCGTTCCGGCGCCTTCGTATTTGATATATTCGGCCGCTTTTACCGCAGCTTCACCCATTTTATTCCTTAAGTCATCGGTCATGAATGGCGATGGCGTTTCTTCGGTCAGTTTCTGGTGGCGTCTTTGCACCGAACAGTCCCTTTCAGAAAGGTGACAGGCTTTCCCGTAAGAATCGCCAACAACCTGGATTTCGATATGGCGCGGTTCCTCAATCAGTTTTTCAAGGTACATGCCGTCATTCCCGAAAGCCGCAGCCGATTCCTGGCGTGCACTTTCCCATGCTTTTAATAAATCTTCTTCTTTCCAAACGGCGCGCATCCCTTTTCCACCGCCTCCGGCAGTTGCTTTCAGCATCACAGGATAACCCATTTCTGCGGAAAGTTTTTTGGCTTGCTCGTAGGATTCCAATAATCCTTCAGATCCCGGTACGCATGGCACTCCGGCCGCTTTCATCGTTGCTTTCGCGGAAGCTTTATCGCCCATCCGGTCGATCATTTCGGG
>DATHGE010000276.1:0-3031 GCA_035317805.1 Flavobacterium sp.
ATCGTAAACGAGGTATTTGGCGCCCAGCGAAAGCTCCTTGAATCCGGCGTTGCGTTGCGATGTGAGTCGATCCAGGTCTTTATAAACCTCATTCTGGTATTGCGCGTCGAGGATAATCTCGAGTTGTTCGAAAAAGGCACCGTAACGCACCTGCAGGTCGCTGCCGACACCTTCGGCGTTGTATTTGGTGAGATTCTGATTTTCACGGAAAGTGTAAAACCCGAGTTCTGCCTGGACGACTGTTTTCCCGACAGAAAATGCGCCCATCGATTCGCCGGGGCGGTTGGAATTGATCACATCGGTAAACTGGCCGTAATTGACGGCAGTGGTGAGCAAAAAGACGGATAAGAGTAGCGGCTTGATTCCGGACATATTTTAGATTTAAGGTTAAAAAGGATAACGCATCCCAAATGTACTATATTTTATTATTTATTTAAGAACGAATAATCGGGGGAATTATTAATTTTGGAAAAAATTATGACCATGCAGTACGCCTCTTTCTCGGGAACCTTGGAAACCATTTTATGGATTATTGCCGTTTATTATATCTTAAAATTCATGGCACGCCTTTTTTTGCCGGTGCTCATTAAAAAAGCGGTTGATAAGGCAGGAGCCAATTTCCAGCAGCAGCAACGCCAGTACCAATCCGGCGGCTATCAAAGTGCACAAACTTCATCAAAGGATGAAATCATTTATGACAATTCCAAAGCAACCAAACCCCGCGAAACCAAAAAGGTGGGCGAGTATGTGGATTATGAGGAAATAGACTAAAATTTCCGTACGCATACAGTATTCCGGCCAGATCCTTTTCCCAACTGGTTTTTTTAACTATTTTTGGTTCTTAATTTACGGAATACCCAAAATTCAATCATGAAAATACTCAATAAGTTTTATCCTCATGCATTAGCCCTTGTTGGTTTTGTATGCATTTCCCTTATTTATTTTTATCCGGTGCTCCAGGGCAAAAAGATCTTCCAGTCGGATATCGCGCAGTATACCGGAATGGCGAAAGAGCAGAACGATTTCCGGGCACTCGAACATGCCGAACCGTATTGGACGAACTCGGCTTTCGGCGGAATGCCGACCTACCAGCTCGGTGCCAATTATCCGCACAATTACATCAAGATGGTCGATTCGGTTTTGCGGTTCCTGCCGCGTCCTGCCGATTACCTGATGCTGTATTTCCTTGGATTTTATGTGCTTTTACTGGTGATGAAGACAAGTCCGCTAAAGGCATTTTTCGGAGCGCTGGCTTTCGGGTTATCGACTTATCTGATCGTGATTCTCGGCGTCGGCCATAATGCCAAAGCGCACGCCATCGCTTATATGCCGCTCGTGATTGCAGGCGTAATCCTCGTTTTCAGGCGCAGGTTTATTGTCGGCGGTTTGCTTACGATGATTGCCGCAGCACTCGAAATCAATGCGAACCATTTCCAGATGACGTATTATCTGCTGATATTACTGTTTATCATTTCCCTATATTTTATTGCAAAATTAATCAGACAAAAAGATTATAAATCGCTCGGATATGCCATCGGAACCTTTGCCGTTGCCGGAATCCTGGCCATCGGCGTCAATGCGACCGGAATTATGGCGACCGCGGAATATGCCAAATTCAGCACCCGCGATAAAAGCGAACTGACTTTCAATCCGGATGGTTCGGTCAATAAGACGAACAATGCGATGAGCAACGAATATATCACCGAATACAGCTACGGGATTGCAGAAAGCCTTGACCTGATTGCGCCGCGCCTGTTCGGAGGCTCAAACAGCGAAAACGTCGGCAGCGACAGTAAAATGTACGAATTCATGATGAGCCAGGGCGTTCCTGATTCGACCGCAAAGCAATTCACTTCGGGAATGCCGACTTATTGGGGCGACCAGCCGATTGTAGCCGCACCGGCCTATATTGGTGCCGTTGTTTTCTTCCTGGCCATTTTGGCATTGTTCCTCGACAAACGAAAAATCAAATACGCTTTCCTCGCCGGAGCCGTCGTCTCACTGATGCTTTCGTGGGGAAAAAACTTCCCGGGATTGACAAATTTCTTTATTGATTTTGTTCCGATGTACAATAAATTCCGCGCCGTTTCTTCGATTCAGGTGCTGTTGGAATTGTGCGTTCCGGTATTGGCTATTATGGGATTGCACGCTTTTTTCAAATCCGAAAAGGAAATGCAGTGGAAAGCATTGTGGCAATCTGGCGCAACCGGACTCGGAATTATAATTTTGTTGTTCGTTTTCAAAGGCGCGTTCAGTTATTCAGCTGGTGGCGATGCGTATTTTACACAGAACTACGGGCCTGCATTCGTCGATGCGCTCAAAGCCGACAGGAAAAGTTTGTACATGGCGGATTTATTGCGCTCCGGGTTTTTTATCCTTGTTGCGGCAGGAATCTTATGGCTGTTCATCAAAAATCGCCTGGCGCAGAATACCGCAATTATCCTTGTCGGATTGCTGATGGTTACCGATCTTTTCTTTGTGGATAAGAATTATGTCAATTCTGAGGATTTCGTGAGTGCACGTGAAGTCGACGCCCCGTTCCAGGAAACTCAGGCCGACGCGATGATTTTGCAGGATACGACGCATTACCGTGTTTTTGAGGTCGACGGCAATATGTCGAGTGCACGCGCTTCGTATTTCCACCATTCGCTTGGCGGATACCATGCCGCGAAACCACGCCGGATCCAGCAGATTTTCGACTACCAGATTGCCAAAAACAATATGGAAATCATCGACATGCTCAACATCAAATACATCATCCAGACCGATACGACCGGAAGGCCGATCCCGACATTGAATGATCAGGCCAACGGGAATGCGTGGTTTGTGAAAAACGTCGTTTCTGTTGAAACTGCCGATGCCGAAATGAAAGCGCTCGACAAGCTCGACACTAAAAATACGGCGGTTGTCAACAAAAAGGATTTCGGGCAATTGGTGAAAACCGATGCTTTTGAAAAGGATTCTTTGGCTTCGATTTCTGTCCAAAAATACAAACCGAATTACATCAAATACGTTTCAACCAACACAAAAG
>DATHGE010000277.1:0-6584 GCA_035317805.1 Flavobacterium sp.
GAGCAGATTTTTACCAACATCAACAAAGGCTGGAATTTCACCAATCCGACACTGAACCCAAAAACGCAGGCGCTTATCAGCAATTGGGCGGAGCTGCGTCAATTTGTGACCGAAGTGAACCAGAAGCCGAAAAGTTCCATCGGCGCGTTCCAGAAAAAAGCCAAAGTGCTTTCCACAAAAGCAAAAGAGCTCAATAATAATATCCCTTCGCAATTCAACAAGCCCGAAATAAAAGCCCGGATTGCGGTGCTGGCGACCAAAGTCAATTCAATCAACCTGTTTATCAATCTTGACGATATTCCCGACCAGAAAGTCGTGGCGCTGGTGGCCGACACCAATCTCGAAATTGCCTCACTTTATCGCCAGATGGACGAAATCGTACGCAAAAACGACATCCCGAGGGAAGAAGGCGAATCGGATATGATCCGGATGCTCGACACGGCAAGGGCCATCCCGAATACGACGGCGCCGAAACCAATGGAAACGCACCGTCCTAAACTTTTCCAGAAACATTGAGTAAAGCGAACCTTTTTCATACCTATGACGATTCGGCTAAAGTCGGGCAGATTGCCGACAGCCTGAAAACACGCGGACAGAAAATTCATTTGAACGGATTGATCGGCTCGTCGCTTTCGTTTGTCGTACAATCGCTTTTCAAAAAATCCGACAATCCGTTCCTGCTCGTCCTGAATGACAAGGAAGAGGCGGCCTATTACCTCAACGACCTTGAACAGATGATTGGCGAAGCGGATGTTTTGTTTTATCCCGGCTCCTATCGCAGGCCATACCAGATTGAAGATACTGACAATGCCAACGTTTTATTGCGTGCCGAAGTTTTAAACCGCATCAATTCGCGCAAAAAACCGGCCATTATCGTCACTTATCCCGAAGCGCTTTTTGAGAAAGTCGTCACGCGAAAGGAACTCGATAAAAACACTTTGAAAGTGGCTGTCGGCGACCAGATTTCAATTGATTTTATTAACGAAGTCCTGTTTGAATATGAATTCAAGCGTGTGGATTTTATCACCGAGCCGGGGGAATTTTCCGTGCGCGGCGGCATCATTGACGTGTTTTCGTTTTCGAATGACAATCCATATAGGATTGAATTTTTCGGCAACGAGGTTGAAAGCATCCGGAGTTTTGATGTGGAAACGCAACTGTCGATCGAAAAGCAGAAAAAAATCACGATCATCCCGAATGTCGAGAACAAATTCTTTCAGGAGCACCGCGAGAGTTTCCTCGAATATATCAGTGAGAACACCATTATTTTCATCCAGAATGCCGATCTGCTTTTTTCCAAACTCGATAAATTGTTTGAGAAATCACTGGAGATTTTCAACAACCTCAACGCAACCGTAAAGCATGTCGCGCCCGAGCAATTGTTCCTCAGCCAATCGGAATTCATTAAAAAGGCTTTGGATTTTACGATTGTAGAACTGGCTTCAAAACCCGAATTCAAATCTGCAAAAGGATTCGATTTCCACATCCAGCCGCAGCCGTCGTTCAATAAGCAGTTTGATTTATTGCTGCATAACTTAAGTGAAAACCAATTCAACGGCTATAAAAATTACCTTTTCTGTTCGAATGAGGCGCAGGCGAAACGTTTCCATGATATTTTTGAGACGCTTGACGAGGCGAATTCTGAGAACATCCGAAAACAATACCATACGATTGTTTTCCCATTATACCAAGGATTTGTCGACGACGAAAACCAGATCGCATGTTACACCGACCACCAGATTTTTGAGCGTTACCACAAATTCAACATCAAGAACGGCTATTCGAAAAAGCAGACAATCACCTTAAAGGAACTCACGACTTTGTCCGTTGGCGATTATGTGACGCACATCGACCATGGCATCGGGAAGTTCGGCGGATTGCAGAAAATCCAGGTCGAAGGCAAGATGCAGGAAGCGATCAAGCTCGTGTATGCCGACAATGACATCGTTTATGTGAGCATCCACTCTTTACATAAAATCTCCAAATACAACGGCAAAGACGGGACGCCGCCGAAAATTTACAAACTCGGTTCGAATGCGTGGAAAATCTTAAAACAGAAAACCAAAGCGCGCGTCAAACACATCGCATTCAACCTGATCCAGCTTTACGCTAAGCGGAGACTGGAAAAAGGATTCCAATTTGCGCCCGACAGTTATTTGCAGAATGAGCTTGAAAGCTCTTTCATTTACGAAGATACACCCGACCAGACCAAAGCCACCGCCGAAGTCAAAGCCGATATGGAAAGCGACCGTCCGATGGACCGTTTGGTTTGCGGCGATGTCGGTTTCGGGAAAACGGAAGTCGCGATCAGGGCTGCGTTTAAGGCGGTAGACAACGGCAAACAGGTGGCAATTCTGGTTCCGACAACCATTTTGGCTTACCAGCATTTCCGCACATTTACCGAGCGTTTGAAAGAGATGCCGGTTTCTGTGGGTTACCTGAACCGTTTTCGTTCGACCAAACAAAAGACTGAAACCTTAAAGCAGCTCGAAGACGGCAAACTTGATATTGTGATCGGGACGCACCAATTGGTCAATAAAAATGTGGTCTTCAAAAACCTCGGATTATTGATCGTTGATGAGGAACAGAAATTCGGCGTGAACGTCAAGGACAAGCTCAAGACGATTGCGGCCAATGTTGATACGCTGACTTTAACGGCGACACCGATTCCGAGAACGTTGCAATTTTCATTGATGGCTGCGCGCGACTTATCTGTAATCACTACGCCACCGCCAAACCGTTATCCGATAGAAACGCAGGTCGTAAACTTTAATGAGGAACTGATCCGGGATGCGATTTCGAATGAGATCCAGCGAAACGGACAGGTGTTTTTCATCAACAACCGGATCGAAAACATCAAGGAAATTGCCGGGATGATCCAAAGATTGGTTCCCGATGCGCGCGTCGGAATCGGCCACGGCCAGATGGAAGGCGCCAAATTAGAGGAACTGATGCTCGCTTTTATGAATGGCGAATTTGACGTCCTGGTGGCGACGACGATTATCGAAAGCGGACTCGACGTTCCGAACGCCAACACGATTTTCATCAATAACGCCAACAATTTCGGGCTTTCCGACTTGCACCAGATGCGCGGACGCGTGGGCCGAAGCAATAAGAAAGCGTTCTGTTATTTCATCACGCCGCCGTACCACATGATGACCGATGATGCGCGCAAACGGATTTCGGCATTGGAACAGTTCAGCGAACTCGGCAGCGGTTTCAACATTGCGATGAAAGATTTGGAAATTCGCGGCGCGGGCGATTTGCTTGGCGGCGAACAGTCGGGTTTCATCAACGAGATCGGTTTTGAGACCTACCAAAAAATCATGAACGAGGCGATTGAGGAACTGAAAGAGAATGAATTCAAGGAATTGTACGAACACGAATCCAAACCCGATTCTAAAGAATATGTCAAGGATTTGCAATTGGATACCGATTTTGAACTGCTCTTCCCCGATGATTACATCAACAATATTTCCGAAAGGCTGGTGTTGTATAACGAACTGAGCCTCGTGAAAAACGAAGACGAACTAACCAATTACGAGAGCAAGCTCATCGACCGTTTCGGACCGCTTCCAAAACCGGCATTGGCGTTATTGAACAGCATCCGCATCAAGTGGATTGCATTGCGGTTCGGGATTGAAAAACTGGTCATGAAACAAGGCAAAATGATTGCGTATTTTGTTTCCGACCAACAATCGGATTATTACACGTCGAAACAATTCCACAAGGTTTTACAGATCGTGCAACAACATCCGCAGCTTTGCAGGATGAAGGAAAAGCAGACGCCGAACGGTTTGCGATTGCTGCTCACTTTTGAAAACGTGAAATCAATCCGGAAGGCTTTGGAAATGATGGAGCTTCTCGAAAAATAATGTTTTTTCCGAAATTAAAATTCCAAATAATAATTTATAGTAATTTTCCCGCCTTATAATTCTTAGGGTTTTCGGTTATTTAACGGTTATCTTTTCTGCAAATAATAATTTGCAAGGAGTAACTGTTAATATTTGTGTACATTTATTGAAACGTTTTTGTTGCCGCGTTAACGAAATCCTGAATCTATGGACATAAAAAATACCCGCTTAGGGAGACTTCTTCTTTTTAAATTTTTTCTTTTTCTCCTGTTATTTCCCCGACAAGAAATTATGGCGCAGTGTGCGGGCAATGACACAACGATTAGCATTTGCGATTATGCCAATCCGGCCAACCAGACCATAAATCTATTCAACTCATTAACCGGAACGCCCACTCCCGGCGGAACCTGGACCGATCCATTGCAGACCGGCGCGCTCAACAGCACAACCGGAATCCTGAACCTGTGGAATATCCATATCAGCGGCGTTTATCATTTTACCTATACCGTTCCAAATGTAGCCGGATGTACCGACAACACAGCGGTTTTGACCGTAAATGTCGGCGGTTATTCGGGGATTACTAGTCCGAATGCCTCGGCCTGCAGCGACGACGAATTCGTAAACCTTTTCCAGTTTTTTACCGGAGACTCGCCAAGTCCGCACCTGAATGGCTATTGGACCGACGACAGCAACAGCGGCGCGCTCAACGGAAGCAATTTTAACGCCTTGCAAGCAGGAATCGGCGTATATAATTTCACCTATCACATGGCGGCTGTCGGGAACTGTCCTGCTGTTTCTTCTACGGCAATGGTTACCGTTTACCGCGTCCCTTTTTCGGGAATCCCGTTTCGGATTATTATTTGCACGACGGCAGATTTTACGCAGCTGACCAATGTGAATCTTTTCGATTTCCTTTCGGGGGAAGATTCCGGCGGGCAATGGAGCGAATTCGGGACTTCGGAATTGTCCGATCCGTTTGATCCGTTTATCGACATCCAGCACCTCTACAATACGTTTGGCATCGGGTCCTATAATTTCACGTATACTGTTTATCCGGACAATCCGGTTTGTGAAATCAAGAAATCAACCGTGCAACTCGTTATAGAAGAGCCGCTTGATTTTACCGGGGCGGTTTTTACCGTCGGCCCTGATATCTGCGAAAACGAAATGTCGGGCACTGCATTTACGGCAACTTTGACACAGGGAACCATCATCAATCCGTTGGGCTCTTATAAGATTTTTTATACCGTTTCCGGAATAGAACACATTGTCGCTAATGCCGCATTCAATCCTACTACCGGGTTGCTGGTTTTTCCGATTCCTGCCGCATATTTTCCACAAGTTGGCGATTATACGGTGACCATTACGCACATCATTTATCTCGGCAATTTCGGCGCGTGTGAAAATATTATTGATGCTACCGATACGTTGTCGATATATCCGATTCCGAAAATCAATCTTGCGACATTGACCATTCCGCCAACTTGCGGAAATGTAGATGTTGTCGTGCAGTTATCCGGAAACCATAATCTCGAAGACGGCACCAGTTATGAACTCACCTATAATTTATCCGGAGTCAATACGCTTGCGGCGCAGCACGTGACGGTCACAATTGAGAATGGCTCGGCGACGTTTACAATCCCGGCGGCATCGGTTCCGAATAACGGGACGACAACCATTACCATAGTCCATATCAAAAACCTGACAACAGGCTGTGAAAATACGTCGACACTTTCAAAAAGTTTTCAAAAGAATATCTTTCCAAACGTCACTAATCTTACCGCTGTCATCGCCGACAGATGTGAAGGCCAGGCTGTTTCCGTACAGATTTCAGGCTTGGGAAGCTTAACCAATATCACTTTGCAATACGATTTATCGGGAGCCAACACCGCTTCGGATCAAAGTATCACTGTAACCGCGGTTTCAGGGACGGCAACTTTCGTTATTCCGGCGGCTTTAATCCCGAATCTCGGAACGACGACTTTTACGGTTTTGAATCTTATCAATAACATAACGACCTGCAGCTCGACCGTGGTGAATGTCTTCGGAAACTTCGCCATCAATGCCATTCCGGATTTACCGGTTGCGCAGGACCAGACCTTCTGTAACACTGCAAACGCGACCGTTGCCAATCTGATTCCGAATGGAAGCCAATATTTATGGTATGATTCTCCCGGTTCGGGTTCGCCATTAGACAATGCCACGCCTTTGGTTTCGGGGAATTATTACCTCGCAGAAATTAACGGTTCTTTGTGCATTTCGGGTCGGACGATGATTGCGGTAGTGATCAATGTGATTCCGGAGCCGACTCTAAACCAGGGCGGTGAAAAATTCTGCGGCGCCGACAACCCGACTTTACAAACTTTGAGTGCCAATCTGAATTCGCCCGAAAGTATCGTCTGGTATGATGCGCCGTCAAATGGAAATGCACTCGACAATTCGCAATTGCTTCAGGATAATTTTACCTATTATGCCTATGGATTTTCGGATGTATCGAATTGCCAGTCGGAACAATCGCTGGCCGTGACGGTAACACTTACCGACTGCAGCCAGAACGAATATGCATTGTTTATTCCCGATGGGTTTTCACCAAACGGCGACGGCGTGAATGAAACGTTCCACATTCCCGACATTGAATTCCTGTTCCCGAATTACGACCTCGAAATCTACAACCGTTTCGGTAACCTTTTGTATACCGGAAACCGCAATATCCCCGAATGGGACGGACGC
>DATHGE010000278.1:0-6604 GCA_035317805.1 Flavobacterium sp.
ATTTCTGCACATTTCTCACAGAATTTTTCCACACCAAATTGCAATATCGGATTGAAATAACCCATAATCAACAACGGGATTTTGATGCTTTCACGAATGTCACGCAGTTGTTCAAATAACAAATGGGTCGTCATTCCGTTCTGCAATGCTTTGGCCGAACTGGCCTGAATCGTCGGTCCGTCTGCAAGCGGATCGCTAAACGGCAATCCGATTTCAATCATGTCGACACCCGAATTTTCAAGTGCACGGATAATGGAAACCGTATCGTCAAGGTTTGGAAAACCCGCGGTGAAATAGATGGAAAGCAGTTTTTTATTTTCGGTTAATGCCTTGTTTATTCTATTCATGATGGTTGTGGTTTTGCGTTAGGGATTGCTTTGCCAATTCGCTTACGCTCGGGTGAGGCAGGCACCGCGTGCAGCCGAAAGCCCGACCCGAGGGACACGAGCTGTAAGCCGACAGCCTCAAGGGAAACGCCAAAATTATAAATTGAAATATTTAATATACGTATCCAAATCCTTGTCGCCGCGCCCCGATAGATTAATGACGACAATGTCATCGGGTTTGAAAATCATCTTATCCAGAACCGAGAATGCATGTGCGCTTTCAATCGCGGGAATAATGCCTTCATTCTGCGCGATCTTGAGCCCGAATTTCATGGCTTCTTCATCAGTAATTGAAATGAATTCGGCGCGTTTGGTTGCAAACAGATTCGCGTGCATCGGCCCGATGCCCGGATAATCAAGCCCGGCGGAAATAGAGTAGGGCTCGGTGATCTGGCCGTCGTCGGTCTGCATCAAAAGCGTTTTGCTGCCGTGAATGATTCCGATTTTCCCAATCGCGGAAATCGCAGCGCTTTCTCCCGAATCGATGCCTTTTCCGGCAGCTTCCACAGCGATCAGTCTGACCTCTTCTTCATCAAGAAAATGGTAAAAAGCCCCGGCGGCATTGCTTCCGCCGCCGACGCACGCGATAACATAATCGGGATTTTCAACACCTTCCTTTTCGAGCAGCTGCAATCGGATTTCCTCAGAAATCACCGACTGGAATCGCGCCACCATATCGGGATAAGGATGCGGCCCGACGACCGAACCGATGATGTAATAGGTGTCTTCGGGATTGTTGATCCAGTCGCGGATGGCTTCATTGGTGGCATCTTTGAGTGTTTTGGAGCCCGAAGATGCGGGGCGAACTTCAGCGCCGAGCATTTTCATCCGCGCGACGTTCGGAGCCTGTCTTTCAATGTCGACTTCACCCATATATACGATGCATTGCAAACCCATTAAAGCGCAGACGGTTGCAGTAGCAACGCCATGCTGCCCGGCCCCGGTTTCAGCAATAATCCGGGTTTTGCCGAGGCGTTTGGCGAGCAGGATTTGTCCGATTGTGTTGTTGATCTTATGCGCGCCGGTGTGGCACAAATCTTCGCGCTTGAGGTAAATCTTCGTGTGGTATTCGGCGGATAATCTTTCGGCAAAATACAGCGGCGTCGGGCGCCCGACATAATCGATGAGCAGTTCCATGAATTCCCGTTTGAACTCGGGTTCGTCTGTGATTTCGAGATATTTCCGGCGCAGTTCTTCTACATTCGGGTACAGCATTTCAGGAATGAAAGCGCCGCCGAATACGCCGTAGAATCCTTTTTCGTTAACATGGTAGCTCATGGTAATTGGCTTTTGAATTGTTGCAATAATGCGATATTTTTGAGTCCGGGTTGGGTTTCGAATTTGCTGTTGACATCGATTCCGTAAACGGGAAAATTGAGTTTTTTGATTTTCGGAATGTCGTCTGTTCCGATGCCGCCGCTTAAGAAAATTGGTTTTTCGGAAGGGTAATTCTGGAGAATTTCCCAATTGAAAGCAGTGCCGTTTCCACCGGGCAATTTTCCTTTGGTATCGAACAGGAAATAATTGCAAACGCCTTCAAAGGGCTTTATAAGTTCAAAATCAAAATCATTCCCGATAGAGAAAACTTTGATGATTTCAATATTTTCCTTTTGTATTTCCATACAGAATTCTGGAGTTTCATTGCCGTGTAATTGAATGACATTGAGTTGGTGTCTGCTGATTTCTGCACTGACTTCAGCCAAATCCGAATCCACAAAAACACCGACTTTCTGTATTGATTTTGGAATTTCCGGAATGACGCCTTCAAAATACCGCGACGATGGTTTCCAGAAAATAAAGCCCATAAAATCGGGAAGCAATTCGCTTGCCTCGAGAATATTTTGGTAATCTTTCATGCCGCAGATTTTGAGTTTCATTTTTCGATTTGATTTAAAAATTGCTTCAGGCTTTTCCCCGGATTTCCTGTTTTCATAAAATTTTCCCCAATCAGAAATCCCTGATAACCAAAATCCTGCAATGCTGCAATTGATTGTATGGAACTGATGCCGCTTTCTGAGATCTTCACAAAATCATTTGGGATTTTTGCAGAAAGTTCCTTGCTGGTTTCGAGGCCGACTTCAAACGTCTTAAGGTTTCGGTTGTTGACACCAATCATGTCGAGGCTCGGCATAATTGACTTTTCGAGTTCTTCTGAATCGTGAACTTCGAGCAAAACTTCGAGTGCCAACGACTGGGCAAATTGGGAAAACTGTTTGATTTCTGCCCTTGTCAAAACCGACGCAATCAATAAAATCGCATCGGCTCCGTAAGATTTCGCCTCCAGTACCTGGTATTCGTCGACGATGAATTCTTTCCGCAACAGTGGCACATTCACTGAAGCCCTGGCCAAAAGCAAATCATCAAGCGAGCCGCCGAAATATTTTCCATCTGTCAGGACGGAAATTCCACAAGCGCCCGCATTTTCGTAACCTTTCACCACTTCCTCTACCGAAAGATTATAGTTGATTTCCCCTTTGGAAGGCGAGCGGCGTTTGTGCTCGGCGATGATGCCGCAGGGATTGTTTCTCAGATTTTTGCTAAGTGAAACGGTCCGGCTTCCAAACAATGCGGTGCTTTCAAGCTGTGCTATCGAAACTACGGTTTTTTTGAGGGCGACTTCCCGCTTTTTATCGGCGATTATTTGATCCAGAATATTCATAATCAAGCGCTTAATTGTTGCAATTTGTGAAGTACGTTCAATGCCTTTCCCGAGACAAGGCTTTCTTTTGCCAAGGCGAATCCTTCAGCAACCGTACAGTTTTGAACCGTCGCTATCGCCATTCCGGCATTGGCGCAAACCACATTATTCTGCGCTTCGGTGCCGTTTCCGGAAATGATGTCGCTGAATATTTTAGCGGAAGAAACGATTGTTGTTCCACCTTTGATGTCATTGGGATTCAATTTTCCGATGCCAAAATCTTCCGGCTTCAGCATCATTTCTTTTGCGTTGGAAATCGTCTTGGTATTTCCAGTCAGCGAAATTTCATCGTAGCCGTCAAGGCTGTGGAGAATGGTGAAATTCGTTTCGGTATTCTGGTACAGGTAAGCATACATCCGGGCCAGTTCCAAACTGAAAACGCCGACCAGCTGGTTCTTCGGAAACGACGGATTCACCATTGGGCCGAGCATATTGAAAAAGGTCTTGACTGCAAGTTCTTTGCGGATTGGCGCGACGTTTTTCATGGCCGGATGAAACAAAGGCGCATGCAGGATGCAGATTCCGGCTTCGTCAATACATTTTTCAAGGAAGCCATTATCGTTGCTAAACCTGATTCCGAGACTTTCCATCACATTACTGGAACCCGATATGGAAGAAACGCCGTAATTGCCGTGCTTGGCGACTTTAATTCCCGCGCCAGCCGTTACAAATGAAGCCAGAGTGGAAATATTAAATGTGTCTTTTCCATCGCCACCGGTGCCGCACAAATCGATGGTATTGTAAGCTTTCAAATCTATGGCGATACACAGTTCGAGTAAGGCTTCACGGAATCCCGAAAGTTCGTCGATTGTAATCGGGCGCATCATGTAAACCGTGAGGAAACTGGCGATCTGCGACGGATTGTAATTGCCGTTGGAAATATTGACCAATACTTCTTTGGCTTCCGGCTTGGACAGTATTTCGTGGTTGATGAGTCTATTGAGAATGGTTTTCATAGCATTTGATTGGACGTGAATAACACAGATTTCACAAATTTCACAGATTCTTATCAGGAGTTTACCCAGTTTTCGAGAATTTTTTTACCGTCAGGCGTAAGCACACTTTCGGGATGGAACTGTACGCCTTTGACATCAAAAGTTCTGTGGCGCAGCGACATGATCTGACCGTTAGTATCGACAGATGTGATTTCGAGCACATCGGGGAAATCTTCGGTATTGACCACCCAGGAATGGTAGCGTCCGACTTCAATCTCGTGTTCCAAACCACTGAACAACGATTCGTCGGTTGCGAGGATTTTGGTTTTTGTGGCAACGCCGTGGTAGACTTTTTCAAGGTTGGAAAGGCTGCCGCCAAAAACTTCCCCAATCGCCTGCTGCCCAAGACAAACGCCAAGGATGCTTTTTGTCGGGGCATAGGTCTGGATCACTTCCTTGAGCAAACCCGCTTCGTCCGGAATTCCGGGGCCAGGCGAAAGCAGAATCTTGTCGAAGCTTTTGAGTTCGGAAAGGTCGAATTCGTCGTTGCGGAAAACGGTCACCTCGCAATCCAAATCCTCGAGGTAGTGTACGAGATTGTAAGTAAAACTGTCGTAATTGTCTATGATCACTATTTTTTTCATGGGAGTCATTTTAAATATTTTCAGCCAGGGTTAAGGCTTTGTCGAGTGCGCCGAGCTTGTTGTATACTTCCTGTAATTCATTTTCTTCGTCTGATTCGGAGACAATCCCGGCACCGGCCTGGTAATGCAGCTCATGGTTTTTGCCCAGGAATGTCCGGATCATAATTGCATGGTTAAAATTACCGTCAAAATCCATAAATCCAATAGCGCCGCCATAAAAACTTCTGTTGGTTTTTTCGATGCTTTCGATGAGTTGCATCGCTTTGTGTTTGGGTGCGCCCGACAAGGTTCCGGCCGGAAAAGTATCGGCTACGACCTGCATTGTATGGCTGCTGTCGTGCAACGCTCCGGTGACTTTGGAAACCATGTGGATGACGTGTGAGAAGAATTGCACTTCGCGGTATTTTTCTACGGAAACGCTATGGCTGTTTCTGCTCAAATCGTTTCGTGCCAGATCGACGAGCATCACGTGTTCGGCGTTTTCTTTTGGATCTTCGGAAAGCTGTTTGGCGAGGATGGCATCGAGTTCATCATTTCCGGAGCGCTTGAAAGTCCCGGCGATCGGGTGGATTTCGGCCTTACGGTTTTTAACGACCAATTGCGCTTCGGGCGACGAGCCGAAAATTTTAAAATCACCATAATCAAAAAAGAACAGATAGGGCGAAGGGTTGATATTTCTTAAGGCGCGATAGACATTGAATTCGTCGCCTTTAAAGCCCTGCGTAAAACGTCTTGATAAAACCAATTGGAAAACATCGCCACGGAAACAGTGATTTTTTGCAATGGCGACATAGGCTTTGAATTCGGCATCGCTGAGATTGGAATGCTTTTCTCCTTCTTTTGAAAAACGATACGAAGCGAAATTGCGCGACTGGATCAATTGTTCGATGGCTTCGATATTGTTTTCGCCTGTTAACGAATGCGAGAAAATATACGCTTCATTGTTGAAATGGTTGATGGCGATGATATTCTGGTAAACGGCGTAATACAAATCCGGAATTTTGAGGCCGCCGGGTTTCTTTGCGATGCTGATTTTTTCGAAATAACGCACGGCATCATAAGAAATATAGCCAAACAGGCCGTTGTTGATGAATTTGAAATCATTGGCGTCTGATTGGAATCGCGAAGCGAATTGCCTGATTTCATTCGGAATATTGGTAGCCGAATCGATGGCTGTTTTTTCAGAACTTCCATCAGGAAAAATTTTATAAATCGTCTCATTTTCAATTTTAATCGACGCGACCGGATTGCAGCAGATATAGGAAAAGCTGTTACTGGCGGTATGGTAATCGCTGCTTTCGAGCAAAAGGCTGTTCGGGAATTTGTCGCGGATTTTCAGGTAAACGCTCACGGGCGTAATCGTGTCGGCGAGGATTTGTTTGCTGAAAGTCTGGAATTTATAGGTTTTCATAAGGTGGCTTTTGGACATAAAAAAAAGGCTTGTCGTGATTGACAAGCCTTTTAGATATTTAGATTTAAAATATACTTATAGCAGACCGCTTCACGACGTTTGACGTAAGTTGTTCCACCACCAGGTATTGTTTAAAATTGTGTGCATGTTGAAATTTTGTTATGCAAATGTAGAAATTTATTTGAGAGTTGGCGGATTTTTTTAATTTTTTTGTGATTGGACGCGGATGATGCGGATGATGCGGATGACGCAGATTTGCGCGGATTTCCTGTATTGGTAAATAGAATTGAGAAATGCGTCATTGCGAGCAAAGCGAAATAATCTGTTTCAGAATTAGGAGCTATTTCCTGCTGTCCGCTGTATCTTTTGCCCTGCGGGACAAAAGGATGCCGCTTCCATCAGGGCTAGGACATTTAGGAAACTTCAACATTCAAATTTTAAGTCAAAGAACCGAAGAACCGTTGAATAACGAATATTGAATTTTGAACACGAGCACAGCCTAAAAACTCAAATCCACCTTCAAATCGAAT
>DATHGE010000279.1:0-8246 GCA_035317805.1 Flavobacterium sp.
CCTTACCGAGGACGGCCTCGACCGTAAAATCGTCCTGCGCTCCGACGGAACCGCCGTTTATATGACCCAGGATATCGGAACCGCCATCCAAAGGGTGAAGGATTTTCCCGATGTCGGCGGAATGGTTTATACGGTCGGAAACGAGCAGGATTATCATTTCAAGGTCTTGTTCCTGATCCTTAAGAAATTGGGCTTCGAATGGTCCAAAAACCTCACGCACCTGTCTTACGGAATGGTCGATTTGCCTTCGGGAAAAATGAAATCGCGTGAAGGGACGGTTGTCGATGCCGACGACCTCATGAAAGAAATGACCGAAACCGCGCAGCATATTTCCGAAGATCTTGGGAAACTCGATGGCTATTCTGAAGAGGAGAAAGCAAAATTATACAATACGATCGGCCTCGGCGCACTCAAATATTACATCCTGAAAGTCGATCCGAAAAAACGGATCCTGTTCAACCCGGAAGAATCGGTCGATTTCGCCGGAAACACCGGCCCGTTTATCCAATATACGTACGCAAGGATCCAGTCGATTCTGCGCAAAGCTGATTTTGACGTTGTCACACCGAGCGCAGTCGAGGTGCTCCACGAAAAAGAAAAGCAACTGCTCAAACAGCTGCAATTATTCCCGGAAATCATACAGGATGCGGCGCAAAACCACAGTCCGGCGCTCGTGGCGAATTATACCTACGAACTCGTAAAGGAATACAATTCGTTCTACCAGACGGTTTCGATTTTGGGCGAGGAAGATCTGGACAAGAAGAAATTCCGCGTCCAGCTTTCCAAAAAAGTCGCCGATACGATCAAGGCCGCTTTCGGGCTTTTGGGGATTTCGGTTCCGGAAAGGATGTAATTAAAAAGTCAGCCGCAAACTCAGGTTTGGCGTGCGTTCCATCGAATACGTATTCACACTTTCAATATCATTAGCCACTGTATTCACACGATAATAGCGGTTGATGATATTTTTTTTGTTTAAGATATTAAGCACCGAAGCATTCGCTGTCAATTTTGTTTTTACACCCAGATTCCAAAAATAAGAAGCCGAAATGTTGAACTGCAAATAATCTTTGAGACGGTTGTCATTCGGGTTGTTGTAAGCGATTACCTGGTCGGAAAGACTCAATGGTGTCGTCGTCGGGCGGCCCGAATTCCATTTGCTGCCCAAAGCGATTTTCAACTGGCGTTGTTCGTAAACCGCCGCCCAGGAAATGCTGTGCTGGATCTCGAAATTATTGGGAAACTGATCCGGGTTGTAATAATCAAAACGGTACTCATTGCGATTATAGCTGTAACCCAACCAGCTGTAAAAGTAATGGAAGTTGCGTTGGATTAAGATTTCAGAACCTAAAACCGTATAATTTCCGTTGATTTTTATAAGCTCGAGCTGATTTTGGAAAGCCTGTCCCGGACTCGAAATCCCCGAAACTTTCTTGAAGAAATTGTCCAAAGTCACAAGCCATTGCTTATTCTTAAACGACAATCCGATTGAAAATTGCTGGCTTTTCTGCAGTGGGATATTTTCGCTGGCCAAAGTCCACCGCCTTTTTTCAATGCCGAGGAAATCGCGCTGCAAATCAATAATCTGCGAAGCGCTCTGGCTTTTCTGCTCTCCCAGGATTTCAACTTTTAGTGTTTCCGACAAGGAATAATTGAACTGCAGGCGTGGCTCGACCACAAATTTTTCCAATTCCTCATAATAATTCGTCCGGATTCCGGCCTTGAGATACGCGTCCTTGTTTTTAGAAACATATTCCGTTTCAAGTACTACCGCGTGGCTTCGCATGACTTCGGTAATATGCCTTTGGAAATCAGGACTGTTGATCGCATCGTCGTTTGTAATCCCGATCTCATTGTATTGATAACCGTAATTGAAAGCCAAAAGCGGATTCACCTGATAGTGGTTTTCGATGCGCAGCCCGGTATCGAGAACTGTATTCTGCTGCTGCAAAACCTGGTTGTTCTGGATGGCTTCGTTGGTCGCATCGAGATTGTAATAGGAAACATAACCGTTGATTTTGGTATAATTGAACGGATTCCAATCGGTTTTCCAACTCAGGTTTGCCCCGAAACTTTGCTGCTCCAGCGAACTGTATTTCGATTGGAATATATTGTCAATAACAGCATTCTGGCTGATGCCCAACTGGTTCGAAATCCCGATTCCGTCCAAAATCAGTTCGTGTTTTTTGCCGATTTTCTGCCGGTATTGCGCCGTAAAATCATAGAAATAAAAATCCTCGTCGGTGTTGTAATCCACAATCTGGTTGTCATCGACCTTCATTACGATCGTATTCTGGAAAATTCGGTTGTAATATTTCTGGTACGTCGGCGTGTTGGCCGCATCGGTAAAAGACCGTCTTCCCGAAACGGTAAACGACGCTTTCTGCGACAATTTCATCTTTGCAAAAAAGTCGGCGCTGATGAGGTTGACGCCGATTCCGACCGAAGTTTGCGCAATATTTTCGGAATGGGTCGAAATGTCGACGACACTCGAAACGCTTTCGCCGAAAAATGCCGGACTGCCATTTTTTGAGATTGTAATCGTATGGGCCAGCGACGGATTAAACGCCGAAATCAGGCCGAAAAAATGTCCGGTCTGAAACATGCGGATGCCATTCCACAAAAATAGGTTCTGGTCGTGCGTGCCACCGCGAACGTTGATATTGGAGATGCTTTCATCGGCGCTGTAAACGCCCGGAATCTGCTGCATCGTCTGCAAAACATCAGGTTCCGTCAATCCGGGAAGGATGCCGAATTTTTCCGGCCTGATCTCGATGTTGCCATTTTTCTTTTTGGAAATCCCCGAAGCCAGGTAATTGTCGATCGAAACTTCGTTGAGTTGGAAAGACATGCTGTTGGTTTCACCAGTTGCTGCTTCCTTGCTGGCTGTAATGACGACATAATCGTTGTTGATAATGGCAAATTCAAGCGGGATTTCATTCTGGATTCCCTGCAGTTTTTCGGTTAAGGAAAGTGATTTTTCGGGAACCGTTATGGTATATGCGGAAAGCGTTTCCTCGGTATAATTAAACCTGATATGATGCTGCTTTTCGATCGCTTCCAATACGGTCCTTATCGGCAGTTTCTCCTGCGAAAAAGCCATAGCCGAAAAAAGCCATACGATCAGTACATAAGCGATTTTGGGTTGCATCATTTGCCGGCGAAAATTATACTGTTTTTTGCTGTTTTGGTGTATTTGAAATGATAAGCCGACGCGATGATCTGCAAGGCCGTTTCCATATTATCGGCGGGAATCGTACCTGTAAATTTTTGGGCGGAATTTGTGTTTTGGGTTGTGATTTTGAGGTCGTAACGCCTTTCGATTTCAGCGATAACGGCGTTGAGATTTTCGGCATTGAACGAGATTTGGTTGTAAAGCCAGCCCGGACCGTTTTCGTCTACAGGAGCAGGCGTTATTTTTTTGCCATTTTCATAGGCAACGCTTTGTCCTTTGGTAATCAGGATGGTTTCGGTGGTGCTTTGGACCCTGACTTTTCCTTCGAAACAGGTCACCTCAAATCGGTCTCCGCGGGCTTTGACATTGAATTGCGTCCCGACGACGGTCACTTTCCCCAAATCGGTATTGACGTCGAATGTTTTTCCTTTGGTGACATGAAAAAACGCCTCGCCCTTCAGGTCCAGGCAACGGTTCTTTTGCCAACCCCATTTTTTATAATTGATTTCCGAGCCTGAATTGATCGTCACTTCGGAATGATCGGGCAGATGGAACATTTTCTTTGTGCCGTTTGGTGCCAGTTCTGTTTGTGTGAACATCGGCCTGACCGCGAAAAATAATCCGATTGCCAGAACCAAAACCGCAGCAATCCGGAGCGACCAGTTGGTTTTCATTTGCATGACAGCTTTTTCTTTCGGCGTTTCCATCACGTTCCGGTACATTTTTTCGGTATCGAAATCGGGCGCTTTAAGCATTTCAGAATACTTTCTTATCTTATCGTAGCCTGCGAATCCGGGTGACTTTTCAAAAGCTTCGCGTTCGCTCTCTGTCATCCGGCCTTCGAGCCATTTCGCTAAATCGTGTTGCTCTTCCATTGCTTCTTTTTTGTTATATAACAGGCGGATTTTCAAAAACCCTACTTACAATCCGTCTATTTCCTTGCGCAGGGAAACCAGTGCGCCGCTGATTCTTTTCTCTACCGCCTTGATCCCGATGCCGAGCATTTCGCCGATTTCTGCATATTTCTTCCCTTCGATGCGGTGCAACAGGAAAGCGGTGCGCTGCGCTTCGGATAAATTACCGATGGCATTCTGGAGCTTTACCTTAAACTGGTCTTCCTCCATGATAAATTCCGGACTTTCGGAAGTCGGATGTTCCGAACCGGAATTTTTCACATATTCCAAAACCACTTTTTGGTGCGCAATCTGGTTCAGTGTCGCATTATTGGCCACTGTATAAAGGAAGGATTTGGCTTTTTCGGGCGGAACATTACCGCAGTTTTCCCATAATTTGATAAAGGCATCCTGGGCCATATCGTTAGCCTGTTCGAAATTCCCGAACTTATAATACAGGTAATTGGCCAGGATTTTGGCATTCGTCTTAAAGAAAGAAGCAAAAGCCCGTTCTTCACAAATGCCATTTGATGCGTTTTTTTCCATGGATGCGATTTGGCTTCAAAAATATTTCCTGTATAACAGGCACGAATATAAAAACCCTACTTTTATGTTTTATTTTTTCAAATATAAGATTAAACTGAAAAAAATCTTTTTGACAGGGTAGGGTATTTTACAAATCATTTGTTTTAGTCCCGAATCCTAAAAAATTTAAGCTATGAAAAATTATTTTAAAATTGGAATCTGCCTCGGGCTATTCGCCGCACTGTTTGCGGTTTCATGCCAGAGAGAAGAACACGACATTTATGTGAGCCCTGAAGCGCTGAACAAATCCTCGGAACTGAGTGGTTTATTAAGGCGGGTCACCGATTCAGTTAGCAATAATATTCTGGACAGCGCGAGTTGTTATAAAATCAAGTTGCCGGTAGAAACTACAGTAAACGGGCAGTTTCTATTGGTTTCTAATGAAGATGGCTATCAAGTAGTGGCCGATATTTTCAATCAGTCCGACACCGATCAGGACCACATTGAATTTGGTTTTCCAATTACTATTGTCTATGATAACGGCCAGGAAATTATAGTGCCAAACCAGGAAGTGCTTGACGGACTGGCCGCCCAGTGTCCCGCGACGCCGGGTAGCACGCCGATTGGTTGCTTCACTATCCTTTATCCGCTTACGGTATCGGTTTATGACCCCAATTTTCAGAATCAGTTTATTGTTACCATTAACGGCGACTTTGATTTTCTTGCTTTTTTAGTGAATTTACCGCCGGGCCAGTTTTATGCTGTCAATTATCCGGTTTCTGCTGTCAATGCATCAGGAAATACCATTACAATCCACAACAATGCTGAATTTTTGGCTGCCATTTTAACAGCCATAACCGATTGTAATCCGGTTGTAACTCCATGCCCTAACCCGCATATACTGACTGATGGCCTGATTATTTATATGCCATTTGGCAACGAAGCGCGCGACTTGATCAGTCTTGAAAATGCGGTGGCGAATTTTACGCCTGCATATGTAAATGACAGAAGCGGGCATTCAACGTGTGCCATTTCATTTAACGGCATGCCGGACGAATTCCTGAAAATTCCGGTTACCGATAACAACCAATTACAGGCAGGTGATTCCCTGACAGTGAGTTTATGGTTCAAAATGCAAAATACCAATCCGTCAAATCTGGAATATTTATTCGAAAAATCAGAAGGCGGTTTCAATCAGATGTTGACTTTAGCGGTTTACGACGGCAATTCCCCGTTATTTATAAATCAATTTGGCAACACATACAATCTTTGGGATAATTCATGGATTGCGGATTCCTCACTTCACACCGATACAACCAATTGGCATCATTTGGTGCTTACTATTGAGGGAGATACAAATACCGTAAAATTATACCGGGACGGGATATTGAGAAATACCGATGCAAATTCCGGTTTAATGCTTGGCTCCGAATTCTTTGATTATTATCTCGGAAGAAATTTCAAAGGCTGTCTCGATGACCTCAGAGTATACAGACGTACACTTAGTCAAGCCGAAATAACCACATTATTTAATCTCGAGGGTGATTGCAATACCTGCATAAATTAATTTTTAGTTATTAATTTAATTTTGCTAAAACCGGCCTGTTTTCAGGCTGGTTTTTTTATTTGAACATAACGCAAAACTTCAAAATCAAATCCTTAAATTTGCACTTCATAAAAAGAGATTACAATCATGTTTGATAATTTAAGCGATAAACTCGACAAAGCCTTTCACATCTTAAAAGGACACGGAAAAATTACCGAAGTCAACGTTGCCGAAACCCTGAAGGAAGTGCGCCGCGCCTTACTCGATGCCGACGTCAACTTTAAGATTGCCAAGGATTTTACGACCAAAGTAAAGGAAAAAGCCATCGGGCAGGACGTTTTGACGACTTTGCAGCCAGGACAATTGCTGGTCAAACTCGTTAAAGACGAATTGACCGAATTGATGGGCGGCGATGTTGCCGGTATAAACCTTTCCGGAAATCCGACCGTGATTTTGATGTCGGGCCTGCAAGGCTCGGGTAAGACCACTTTCTCCGGAAAACTTGCTAATTATCTCAAGACAAAGAAAAATAAAAAGCCGCTTTTGGTGGCCTGTGATATTTATCGTCCGGCGGCAATCAACCAATTGCATGTAGTTGGCGACCAGATTGGGGTGGAAGTTTATTCTGAACCCGAAAATAAGAACCCTGTCAGCATTGCCGAAAATGCAATCAGGCACGCCAAGGCAAACGGTTTCAACGTTGTCATTGTCGATACGGCCGGACGTCTGGCTGTAGATGAGGAAATGATGGCCGAAATCGCGAATGTCCATAAAGCGATCCAGCCACAGGAAACGTTATTCGTTGTCGATGCGATGACGGGACAAGATGCAGTGAATACGGCAAAAGCGTTCAACGACCGTTTGAATTTCGACGGGGTAATCCTGACCAAATTAGACGGTGATACACGTGGCGGAGCGGCAATCTCTATCAAGTCGGTCGTCAACAAGCCGATTAAATTTGTCGGAACCGGCGAAAAAATGGATGCGATCGACGTATTCTATCCTACGCGTATGGCAGAACGTATCCTCGGAATGGGAGATGTTGTTTCGCTTGTAGAAAGGGCGCAGGAGCAATTCGATGAAGAAGAAGCCAGAAAATTACAGAAGAAAATCGCGAAGAACGAATTTGGTTTCGACGATTTCCTGACCCAGATCCAGCAGGTGAAGAAAATGGGGAATATGAAGGATTTGGTCGGGATGATTCCGGGTGCTTCCAAAGCGATGAAAGATGTCGAGATCGAAGACGACGCATTCAAACATATCGAAGCGATCATCCATTCGATGACGCCGATCGAGAGAAGCCGGCCGACGATTATCGATATGAAAAGGAAAAACCGTATCGCAAAAGGATCGGGGACAAAAATCGAGCAGGTCAACCAACTGATGAAACAGTTCGACCAAATGAGCAAAATGATGAAAATGATGCAAGGCCCGGGCGGAAAAAACCTGATGAAAATGATGGGCGGCATGAAAGGAATGAAATAACTTTTGATTTGTTAATTTGTTTGTTCGGTAATTCGTTTATTCGGTATCCAAATCAACGAATTACCAAATTACCAAATACACAACAATGCAACTACTGGACGGAAAAAAAACAGCAGAGGATATCAAGATCGAAATCACCGCCGAAGTCGATAAGATGAAAAAAAACGGCGAAAAGGTTCCGCACCTGGCCGCAGTTATTGTCGGCAACGACGGCGCGAGTTTAACATATGTAGGAAGTAAGGTAAAAGCCTGCGAGCGTGTCGGATTCGAATCGACGATGGTCCGATTGCCAAGTACGACTTCCGAAACCGAACTGCTCAAAAAGATCAAGGAACTCAACGAAAACGATAATATCGACGGCTTTATCGTACAATTGCCTTTGCCTGAACAGATCGACACGCAGAAAGTCCTGATGGCGATCGACCCGAGCAAAGATGTCGACGGTTTTCATCCCGAGAATTTCGGCAAGATGGCGCTCGATATGACGACATTTATTCCGGCGACGCCTTTCGGAATCCTCGAATTACTGGAAAGATACAACGTAGAAACCAAAGGAAAACATACCGTGGTTATCGGCCGCAGCCATATCGTGGGGAGACCGATGAGCATTTTGATGGGAAGGAAA
>DATHGE010000280.1:0-4742 GCA_035317805.1 Flavobacterium sp.
CGCGTGAAACAAATCGAGGACAATAAAGGAAAGACATTGGTTTCGGAAGGAATCGATGCCAATTATCAGGACATGATCAATTATGCGGTTTTTGCACTGATCCTGATGGAATTCCATAAATTATAATTCACAATATGAAAAATACCATCACCCAGATATCAAGGATTTTAGTCGGCGTATTATTTATCATTTCGGGACTGATCAAACTCAACGATCCGATTGGCTTTTCGTACAAACTCGAGGAATATTTTGGCGAAACGGTCTTCAATATGCCGTTCTTTATTCCGTATGCGCTTGCAATCGCCGTTGGAATTGTAATATTCGAAGCGGTTTTGGGAATGATGCTGCTTGTTGGTTTTAAGCCGAAATTCACCATCTGGAGCCTGCTGCTGATGATCGTCTTCTTTACTTTCCTGACCTTCTATTCGGCCTTTTATAACGCGGTCACCGATTGCGGCTGTTTTGGGGATGCGCTAAAACTCACGCCGTGGCAATCCTTTTCTAAAGATGTCGTTTTGCTGTTTTTCATCCTGATATTATTCTTAAACAGGAAACGGGTAAAACCATTTTTGTCAAAGAATGTGGTCAATGGTTTGGTAGGAATAAGCCTTATACTTTGCATTTTTATGGGATGGACGGTTTTGCACCATTTGCCACTCAAGGATTTCAGGGCGTATAAAGTAGGAACGAACATCCAAAAAGCAATGGAAATCCCTGAAGGCGCGCAAAAATCCGTAGTAGAAATGATTTTCGTATATAAGGTTAATGGTGTCGATAAGGAATTCGGTGAAAAGGATTTGGCATCGATTCCGGCCGGAGCCGCATTCGTAGACCGCAAAGACAAAGTACTTGTGGAAGGCTACAAACCGCCGGTTCATGATTTTACGATGGAAAAGGATGGTTCCGATTATAAGGACGAACTATTGCAGGAACCAAAGTTACTGGTTTTTGTAACCTACGATCTCAAAAAAGCCGATGCTGACGGATTGTCGCAATTGGAAAATTTAACCCAACAGGCAAAAGCCAAAGGCTACAAAGTGATTGCCATGACGGCTTCACTTGAAGGTGAAATACAAAAGGTTAAGAAACAATACGGATTTACTTTCGATTTCTATTTTTGCGATGCCACGACATTAAAAACGATCGAAAGGGCCAATCCGAGTATCATCGTTCTTGAAAAAGGAACCATCAGGCAGAAAGTGCATTACAATGACATTTCCAAGTTAAATTTATAGCCCTAAACTATGAGCAGCAGCAGATTTCGGAAGGAAAAAGAAAAGTTGGTATGGAAAACATGCCTGTTCTGCGTATTGGGATTTGTTATCGGCTACGTCATGCTGAACCATATCTCCACCATGGAAAAACCACCATTGGGAATCACCTTCAATGTGGTTATCGGATGCACGTTTATTGCGGTTTCGCTGCTTGTATTGGTAGTGACGCTAAAACGCCATTTCTTCCCAAAAAAGAGAAAGAAAAGAGCCCCGCCGGTTTTTCTGGAAGACCAGCTGAATAAGGCCAAAGAAGAGCAACCGTAATTTTATCAGTGCATCACGGCAATTTTCTGCATTTTCACAATCGCATCTGAAGCGGTGATTTTGCAGATATAGATGCCGTTGGAAAGGCTCGAGACATTGATAGCTGAATTCTTTTCCGCATCCACTTCCATCACCAGTTTTCCCGTTACGTCAAAAAAAGCGACCTTTTGGGCCTGCTTGCTATTGATATGCAAAACTTCTGAAACCGGGTTCGGATAAAGCGTCACGGCTTCCAAAACCTTATTTCCGGAAACCGCAAGCAACGAGCAGTTCTCGATATTCCCGGGAATATTGGCATCGAGCCAAGCAAGCCTTAAATTAATCCAGTCTTTGAATTTTGCAATCTGCGCGGGAAATGTAGCCGGATCGGCATCCACTTCGGGCGTTCCGGTATTGAGGCCGAGATTGCCCCATTTTTCAAAATGGCGTTCCTGCGCCTGGTTTAAATAAGCCGCAGTTTCATCGATATGGTTTTCGATGGCCGTGTTGCTCAGAATTGTCGTGCGGAAATATTCCCAACGGCAACGCAATTTATCCTGGAATCCGGAATCCTGTAGCAAACGGACATACCAGCCCGGCGAATTCACATCCGGACCGCAATCGTTGACCTGATACGCCCAACCCGAACCATCGGTTGCCCCGAATAGGCAACCCGGGATATTCTTCCAGGCCCAGTCGAAGTCCCAAACCGGACCCGCTTTCAGTTTCGAAAGCCCTGTCGCCGTGTCAATATCCTTATGGAAATAACTGCTCTTTTTGAATCCGTCATTGTTGCGCGACAATTCATTGATAATGAAATAATCGATAAACGAATCGGTGTCGATATACTTGTTGTAGCCATTTACCGGATCGGCATAATTCGGACCGTATAATGCGGTTTCGAAATCATTGATGAAAGTCTGGATGTAGGTTTTCTGCTGTGGCGTAATGTCTTCCGGTTTCGGATAATCATACACCAGGTGCACGTCGTAATCCGGATGGCCGATCGGATGGAAATTCAAAAGCCAGCTGTCGGACGAATCCCAATAGTCATTTTTGATGATATAACCGCCGGTAACATTGAGCCCGGTATTTTCCGTGGTTTCGAGTTTGGCGATATCCACACGGTCGCCGTCGCGTTTGATGGTTTCCATAAGCATGTAAACGCCCTGGTAATTTCCGTTGAGCATCACTTCACAATATTGGCTTCTGGTGGCATAATGGCCCATTTCCGTAAAAAGATCATACGCCATCGTATTGCGCATAAAAACCTTATCGTTATAATTCGCAATCAGGCACCAGTCGTGTTCTGCAGGCAGTCCTAAAAGCGATGCATTGAGCTCCTCACCTGCCGCATTGCGGGTTTCAAAGTTATAGGGTTTCTGTGGCAATCCCTGTGAATAGTTGCCGCGCATCTCAATACCGATATTTCCGTTGTAATTGTTGGCCACATCCGTTACATAATTCGTCATTCCGACGCCGTTGTATATAACCCCCATGGTACCGGCGATTTTTGGTTCGTCCGGAATCGGAATCCCGCCGGTATTGATGATTACGATCGGGAGGTTTGAAGAAGTGAATACAAACGGAGCGCTCGCATCGGCACCGAAAGTTATCGCCCAACTGTTGACCGTTCCTGTATCTGCCATCGGATAGGTATCGAGGATGCGAAGTTTCCAGACGCCATTCCCATTAGAATTGTTATTGGCATTGCCCAAAGTTTCCTGTGGCCTGAAAGTCCCGTTGAAAGGCGCCGAACCCGTAATGATCGAAGCAGGAGCCGATTGGTTCAGACAAGCAGTCGTGAAATTATGGCCGCCGCCGCCAACACCCGAAAACAGATTGATTGTTGCCCCTGAAGGAGAAATCAGCGTCACATTCAGATCGGAATCGTAAGTGTGTGATATATTCATGCAGACCTGGACCAAACCATAATCGGTGCTTAAATTGGAGGCAAGTCCGGAAACCGTTGCGGCATAATCGTTAACTGTTCCGTCGTCAGAGATTGATCCGGTGCTTCCGTTAAAAGTCTGTCCATAAAATGCAGTTGCAAAAAGCAAACAGATCAGCAGGTAATATTTTTTCATCTTTGGGGAATTAAAAGCAATATTTTACTTAAAATTTTAAGTATTTTTGTTGATAGCCAAATATAACTAAAAATCTATTTGGGCAGGTAAAACCCAAATTTCCGTTTGCGATTTTTAATAAATCTTTGGGAGATTTTCCACCTTTACTGTTTAAATTTGTATGACAAAAATCAAAAAATTATGATCCAGAAAATAAGCATGATGCTTTTCATCGCAATTGCCGGAATCTCCTGCAGCAATGCACAAAACAAGGAGTTTACCAAAACCGCTTTAGATACAAAACTACTTTCTGCTGAAGGCAAAGAAGTCGCATTCCGGGACATCATCAGCAAATACCGCGGAAAAACCGTAGTCATGGAAATCTGGGCTTCCTGGTGCGGCGACTGTGTCAAAGCGATGCCGAAAGTAAAGGAACTCCAAAAGAACCATCCGGAAGCAACCTACCTTTTCGTCTCTATGGACAAGGCCGAAGACAAATGGAAAGCGGGTATTGAAAAACACGAACTCAAAGGCGACCATTTCTGGGCGGCCGACGGAATGAAAGGAAACTTCGGGAAATCCATCGACCTTGATTGGATCCCGAGATATGTGGTAATCGACAAAAGCGGCAAAATTGCTTTATACCGTGCCATTGAAACCGATTTTGATAAGATTGATTCCACATTAAAAAACCTAAAATAGATGAGACAGAAGATTGTTGCCGGAAACTGGAAAATGCACAAGAATGCAGAAGAAACCGAAGATTTGCTCAATGAACTGATAGAAAAACTGCCGAATGACATCGAAGCGCACATCATCGTCGCGCCAACGTTCGTCAATCTTTCATCTGCTGTCGAACACCTAGAGTTCACCAACATTGAAGTCGCCGCACAAAACATGCACCAGGCTGAAAACGGCGCCTATACCGGCGAAATTTCTGCCGACATGCTGCGGAGTATCGGCGTGCATACCGTAATTCTGGGACATTCTGAACGTCGCGCCTATTTCCATGAAACCGATTCGTTGTTGGCTTACAAAGTCGACACGGCCTTAAAAAATTACCTCCGCGTGATTTTTTGCTTTGGCGAAGAATTGAAAGACAGGCAATCCGGAAATCATTTCAATATCGTCGAAAACCAACTGCGTGACGGATTGTTCC
>DATHGE010000281.1:0-4907 GCA_035317805.1 Flavobacterium sp.
GTTCCGGTACCGAGGTTGAAGGTTTCCACTTTATCCAGGTTCTTTTTATTGATAAGCCTTTGCAGCGCCACGACATGCGCCCGGGCGAGATCGACCACGTGGATGTAATCGCGGATGCAGGTTCCGTCGGCGGTTGGGTAATCGTCTCCGTAAACGGCCAGTTCTTTGCGCATCCCGATTCCGGTTTGCGTGATGAAAGGCACGAGGTTTTGCGGGACGCCGATTGGCAATTCGCCTATTTCAGCTGACGGATGCGCGCCGATTGGGTTGAAATAGCGCAATAAAATGGAATTGATGCTGCTTACTTTACACACTTCGGTGATGATTTCCTCCCCTATCTGCTTGGTATTTCCGTAAGGCGATAATGCGGGCTGGACCGGCGCATTTTCTGTAATCGGCATTTTTTCGGCCTCGCCATAAACGGTACATGAAGAGCTGAAGATGAAATTGGCGGTGTCTTTTTTCTGTAGTTCCTGAAGGATATAAACGAGCGTATTGATATTGTTTTCGTAATACAGCAGCGGGTTTTCTACACTTTCGCCTACCGCTTTGGATGCTGCGAAATGAATCACGCCGGCCAGATCGGAATGTCTTCTGAAGAAATCCTGTACCGCCGGTTTTTCGCGCAGGTCCATTTTTTCAAAGGTTGGTGTTTTGCCTGAAATCGCAACGATTCCTTTCATCACTTCTTCTGATGAGTTGGAAAGGTTGTCGATAATGACGACGTCAAAACCTTCCTTTTGGAGTTCAACAACGGTATGTGAGCCGATAAATCCTAAACCGCCTGTAACTAATATCTTCATTTGCCTTTATTTTTTGGTTGGCTGAATGGCAAAATCAAGAAGATCCTTGCCGTTTTTATCTTTGTAATTGTATTTTAAAGTGACCTCATTTTTCCTGAAAAGTTCCATTTCGGCGCTATTGTCGAGGCTTTGCTGCGACTGCGACTGGAGCATTTTTTTCATATCGGCCGGATCAACAGCCGAACTGTCTTTATCAATCGTCAGGATCGTATAATTGTATTGGATCGTTTTTGGTGCGATGAACTGCGTGTTGTCGATCTGTGTGTCGGCGTCGACTTTAAGCGGGCATTTCTTGTTCATTTCCGTAACGACCTTTTGAAGCTCCGCACCGATATCCTTTTTAAAAAAATATTGCGTACCAAAAAAAGCGATGCCAAACACCACTACAAAAATCGCCACCTGGGTGAGCAGTCCTTTTTTGTTATTTATCGTTTTTTCTTCCATGATTAATCTAAGAATTCCAAAATGCTGTCGGTAATGAATTTAATCTGCTCGTCATCCAGCTCGGTGTGCATCGGCAGCGAAAGCACTTCTTTCACCAGTTGGTTCGTTATCGGAAAGTCTTCTTCTTTATATCTTGTATCCAAATACGCTTTTTGCGAATGCAGCGGAATCGGGTAATAAATCGCACACGGAATGCCTTTATCGAGCAAATGCTGCATCAGTCCGTCGCGGTTTGCATCAATGATTCTTAAAGTATATTGGTGAAAAACATGGCTGTCTTTATCACCTGAAATAAAAGGCGTCACGATATTTTTATGATCCGCCAAAGCAGCAGAATACTTTTGAGCCGCATTTTGCCTTGCCTCGTTGTATTGATTCAGTTTTGGCAATTTCGCATTCAGAACCGCAGCCTGAATACTGTCAAGTCTTGAATTGACGCCTACAACATCATGGTGGTAACGCACGTACATCCCGTGGTTTACAATCCCGCGAAGCGTATGCGCCAAAGCGTCGTCGTTGGTAAAAATCGCACCGCCGTCACCATAGCAGCCTAAATTTTTAGACGGAAAAAATGACGTGGAAGCGGCATGCCCGATGATTCCGGCTTTCTTTTTTGAACCGTCGGCCGATTTGTAATTGGCTCCGATCGCCTGCGCGTTGTCTTCAATTACGTAAAGATTATGCGCCTTCGCCAATTCCATAATCGCATCCATATTGGCGGCCTGGCCGAATAAATGCACGGGAACGATCGCTTTTGTTTTTGACGTGATCGCTTTTTTAATCGCGTCGATCGAAATATTGAACGTGTCGATTTCCACATCCACCAAAACCGGAGTCAGCTGCAAAAGCGCAATGACTTCCACCGTCGCGGCAAAAGTAAAATCGGCGGTAATGACTTCGTCGCCGGGTTTTAAGCCGAGTCCCATCATCGCTATCTGAAGCGCATCGGTTCCGTTGGCACAGGGAATCACGTGTTTCGCACCCAAATAATCCTCAAGATTTTTCTGGAATGAATGCACCTGCGGTCCGTTGATATAAGTGTTGGTATCGAGCACTTCCTGGATAGAAGCGTTAACAGTCTCTTTTATGTGTTCGTATTGCCCTTTCAGGTCAACCATCTGGATTTTTTTCATGTAATCGTAAAATTAAAACAAGGCAAAACTACTAATTTAATGACGGACAACAATGAAAATTCTGTAAAGTGACGTATTTTAGCGACACAATTCAACAACTATGTTTTTTCTGTATAATGTATTGGTGGTTTTTGCGGGTTTTGTGTTGAAAATCACCGCACTTTTCAGTCCGAAGATGAAACTTTTTGTCGATGGACGAAAAACGGTTTTTGAGAATCTGGCACAAAAAATCCAGCCTTCTGATCAAACCATCTGGTTCCACGCCGCGTCTTTGGGCGAATATGAACAGGGTTTGCCGGTGATTGAAAAGATTAAGATCAAATATCCAAACCATAAAATCGTATTGACATTCTTCTCGCCTTCGGGCTATGAAGTGCGCAAAAACAATACGGTCGCCGATGTGACGGTTTACCTTCCTTTGGACACGAAATCAAACGCGTCAAAATTTATAGGTCTGGTGCATCCCGACCTCGTTTTTTTCATCAAATATGAATACTGGCCGAATTACCTGAACGAATTGGCGCAACGACAAATCACGACGTATCTCATTTCGGGTATTTTTCGCCAAAACCAGATGTTCTTCAAATGGTACGGCGGATTTTACAGGAAAGCGCTCGACACTTTTGAACACTTCTTTGTACAGAATTCCGCTTCAAAGGAATTGTTGCTGCAATTGGGAAAAACCAATGTTACGGTTTCGGGTGATACGCGGTTTGACCGGGTTGCGGCCATTCTGGAAAAAGACAATTCGCTAGATTTTATCTCAGAATTCAAAAATGACACACTCACAATTGTTGTTGGAAGCTCGTGGCCGAAAGACGAAAATTTATTGGCCGACTATATCAATTCGACGCATCACACAGTAAAATTCATCATTGCGCCGCATAATATTAAAGGAGAGCAAATTGAGAATTTAAAAAATTCGATTGTAAAAAAGGCCGTTTTATTTTCCGAAAAGGAGGGCAAGGACCTTTCCGATTTTGACATCTTTATTATTGACACGATCGGAATCCTGACGAAGATTTACAGTTATGCCGATATCGCTTATGTTGGCGGCGGTTTTGGGAATCCGGGCGTTCACAATATTCTGGAGCCCGCGACTTTTGGCGTTCCGATTGTGATTGGCCCGAATTTTTCGCATTTCGCAGAAGCGACGGCACTGGTCAATATGCAGGGCTGCGTTTCGGTTTCGAACCAGAATGAACTCAATGAAGCCTTTGACAACCTGATCCAGAATGAAGACATTAGATTTGAGAAAGGAAGTATTTGCAGCACCTTCGTACAGATGAATAAAAATGCGACTGAAATTATCCTGAAACAAATTTCATAAAATGGCGACCTACAAAAAGATTTCGCATTCTGATATCGATGCGCTTGTTGCGATGATGGCGGAATTTTATGCGATTGACGGTTATGCGATTGATGTGGAAAGGTCGAAAAAACTATTCGCGCAATTCATTGAAGAACCGAATTTAGGAAATGGATGGCTAATTGAATCGGAAAATGAGACCGTCGGTTATGTAATCCTGACGTTTGTTTTCAATTTTGAATACGGCGGAAAGATCGCGTTTGTGGACGAGCTGTATCTTTCGGAAAACGCGCGCGGAAAAGGAATCGGAAAGGAAACGATGGCATTTATCCTATCCGAATCTGGAAAATTAGACCTGAAATTGCTTTATCTCGAAGTGGAAGACCACAACACAAACGCCAAAAAATTATACCTCTCGTCCGGATTCGAATTCCACAACAGGCTGACTATGAAATACAAATTCAAATAACACAAAACCCATAACTATGAAATTCTTAAGATTATTCCTCTTACTGTTTATCATCCAAACCCAGGCTCAGCAAGGCGGCATGTGGATTCCATCGCTGTTAAACGGCATGAATGAAAAAGAAATGAAAAGTCTCGGCATGAAAATATCGGCTTCGGATATTTACGATGTCAACAAATCGAGCCTGAAGGATGCGGTGCCGCAATTCAACGGCGGCTGTACATCGGAGGTCATTTCGCCCAAAGGGCTTTTACTCACGAACCACCATTGCGGATTTGACGCCATCCAGAACCATTCGACCGTCGATCACGATTATTTGACCAATGGATTTTGGGCCTACAAAATGGAAGAAGAATTGCCGAACGAAGATCTGGTAGTCACTTTTATCATCAAGATTGAAGATGTGACGACGAAAGTCCTGGAAGGCACCGCTGCGTTGGCCGAAGTCGATAAGCAAAAGAAAATCCAGGACAATATTTCGGCTTTGAGCAATTCGCTGCCGAAGGAAAGCTGGCAGGAAAACAAGATCCGCACATTTTACGAAGGCAACCAATACATGCTTTTTGTGACCGAAACCTATAAAGATGTGCGACTCGTTGGCGCACCGCCGTCCTCGATCGGGAAATTCGGTTCGGATACCGACAATTGGGTTTGGCCGAGACATACCGGGGATTTTTCGCTATTCCGGATTTATGCCGACAAGAACAACCGTCCGGCGGCTTATTCGAAAGACAATGTGCCGTATGTTCCGA
>DATHGE010000282.1:0-2085 GCA_035317805.1 Flavobacterium sp.
ATTTCGGAAGACATAACCGACACCTACCTCAATCTGTCCTATGTCTATGAAAAATTAGGCGATTATAAAAAAGCCAATAAATTCCTCAATAAATACGTCGATAATACCAATGTCATCTTTCAAAACAAGATCAATTCGCAGCTCAAAGACGCCGAGACCAAATACGAGATCGATAAGGTAGAAAGCGAATACAAGAAGAAACAGGCCGAACTAGAGGAAACGCAATCCAAAAACCAAAAGATATTCATAGCCATTATTGCAATGCTCATCGTCATTGCCATCTTGTTCTATTTTTTCAACCAGAATGTCCGACTCAAGGAAAAAAACAAACTCAAGGATATCGAAAGTAAAATCCAGCAAAATATCATTAATGCCACACTCGACGGGCAGGAAATCGAACGCAAGAAAATCGCCGGTGTCTTGCATGACAGCATCAGCGCACAGTTGTCGTCGGCAGGTTTGCATCTTTCGGCTTTCTCTGCCATATCGGGGACACAATCGGAAGAAATTACAAAAACCCGCGCCATCCTCAAAGAAGCGCACGATAAGGTGCGCGACCTGTCGCATGAATTGTTGCCGACATTGCTCGCAAAATTCGGCTTGCTCTACGCGTTACAGGATTCCTGCGAAAAGAACTCCAATTCGCTCATCGAATTCGAATACGCCAGCAGCATTCCGTCCAAGAAAAGGTACAATGAAGAATATGAAATGAAACTCTACTTCATCATCACCGAACTCATGAACAACATCCTTAAGCACAGCGAAGCCAGCGAAGCAAAAGTAATCATCAACGAATACCAGAACCAGCTCAGCATCAGGGTTCAGGATAACGGCAAAGGTTTCGAAACCGGAAAATCACAAAACAGCGAAGGTTTCGGCCTCACGCAGATTCGCGCCAGGATCCGCAATATGAAAGGGAAATTCATCATAGATTCCAAACCCGGACAGGGCACGACCATCAGCATCAATATCCCGATTGTCGTTTAACCGCGCTTCCCTATCTCAACAATCTCAAGGTCTTTAATCTTATCGCCGTCAATCACAAAACGCAGCATGGTCCGCACCTGGTGAAAACCATGAATCCCGGCCGCACCCGGATTCATGTGCAGCAAATTGTGCTTTTTATCAAAGATGACTTTAAGGATATGCGAATGCCCGCAGATAAACAATTTGGGCGGATTCAATAATAACTCCTGCCGGATATTCGGACTGTACCTACCGGGATAACCGCCGATATGCGTCATCCAGACCTCCACGCCTTCACACCTGAAACGGTTGTGCAGCGGAAACTCCATTCGTGCCTTATCATCGTCGATATTCCCGTAAACGGCCCGAAGCGGCTTGAGTTTTTGCAAAGTATCCGTCACCGACAAATCGCCGATATCGCCCGCATGCCAAATCTCATCAGCCTGCACGGCATATTTCAGGATCGTATCGTCAAGGTGGCTGTGCGTATCGGACAGTAATAGTATTTTGGTCATTGATGTTTGTCATTGCGAGCGCAGCGCGGCAATCTCATTTTTAAATTAGAAGCTAATCCTGCTATCCGCTACAATCTTTTATTTTTAAAGAAAAATAAAAAGGATTTTCGCTGCTATCAGGGCTAAGATTTCCGGTAAAAGTAAACATTTCGTTTCCAAATAACCAAATCTTCGCGCTCCCGAATCTTCGGAATGTCTTCACAGCAAAAAAAATTTCAGAACTACCCTCAGCAACTCAAATTAACATTTTCTTACGCGAATTTATAAGTATCTTTGCCTGTCAAAAAAACAAAAACTTGCGCTACTTCATCAGATTTTCATACAACGGAACACATTACCATGGCTGGCAATACCAGCCCAATGCCGTATCCGTACAGGAAACGATGAACAAAGCCCTGTCGGTGATTCTCAACACGCCCATCGATCTCGTAGGCGCCGGCCGCACCGACACGGGCGTTCATGCAAGAGAAATGTTCGCGCATTTCGACGTCCCGCCGGCTAACACAAACGACCCGGAAAACCAAGCCATTGCGAGCAAAGCGAAGCAATCTTTTGATTGTTCCGCAATCGTCCACAAACTGAACTCTTACCTGCCCAAAGACAT
>DATHGE010000283.1:0-3707 GCA_035317805.1 Flavobacterium sp.
CCGTGGGCTTCAGGTATTTTCAAAAAGCTTGAATTGTCGAAGAATTTTGAATTGATGACTGACCGCGTTAGCGATAGAGGCAAGCACCGCGTGCAGCCGATAGCGCGGCCCGCAGGGAAACGCCATAAAAAAAGCCTCAAACTTTCATTTGAGGCTTAGAGCGGAAGACGAGGCTCGAACTCGCGACAACCAGCTTGGAAGGCTGGAGCTCTACCAACTGAGCTACTTCCGCATTACAACGGTGCAAATATAAATAATAAGTTTACTTTGTTGCAAGTTTTTTGGGGTAAAAAATATATTTTTTCGTTTTCGGGAGCGGTAATGATTTTATCCTTAAAAAGTTATCGGTTTATTTATTGGTAAAAACATTTGGGAAATATGGCTGAAATTAGAAGAATTGGTGCTTTAGAGACTTTTGCGGTGCGGCATCCGGTGCTTCGGGGAGGAAAACCGCTGGAAAGCTGTCGTTTTGATGGCGACGATCTGGAGACGACGAGGCATTTCGGATATTATGAAAACGGCAATCTGATTGGCGTGATTTCGTTGTTCGGGGCCCGGAATAAATCTTTCGCGGCGGAAAAGCAATTTCAGGTTCGCGGCATGGCAATTCTCGAAAACCACCAAAAGAAAGGCATTGGCGAAAAGCTGATGCGGCATACTGAAAATTATGTTTTGGAAAATTACGGACATTTTATCTGGTTCAATGCGCGCGAGATTGCCGTTGGGTTTTATGGGAAGCTGGGCTACGAAATTTATGGCGATTCCTTCGACATTCCCGATGTAGGGCCGCATTATGTGATGTTTAAAACTTTGGCGGAAGTCCGGTAATCGGCTTTCCTAAATTGTTATCTTGTATAAAATTCGGCGGCATGCGTAAATATTTCTTTCTTATATCGTTGTCATTGCTATTGGGCTGTAAGAATGATAAAATTCCGGATAAATCTTCTGAGGAAAAAGTGCAGAAATTCGACCGTGACGGGAAAAGCATCGTATTCGATTCAGTTACCGTGACGAAAAAGAAAGATGCGGTGTTGACAACTTTCTACCGCATGCATGAATTCGGGACGGTCTGGAACAAGCCTGAAATACGCAAAAAACTCACCCAATTGCTTATCGATTCTGAAGAAGAAGGATTAAATCCGGAAGATTATAATGTCGGTAAAATCCAGAAATTAGAGCAAAAAGCCAACTCCCTTTCGGATAAGGAAATGGTAAATTATGACATCTTACTTACCGTTTCTGCCCAAAAATACCTGTGGCATCTGGGCAACGGAAAATTAAATCCGAAAAATTTGTACCGCGACTGGGATTTGAAACCGAATAAAATCGACGTCAATCTATTGCTTTCAAGCGGCATCCACGGCGATTCGCTCGCAAAAGTGATGGAAAGCGTCAAGCCAAGCCATCCCATTTATAAATACCTCAGGCTTGCACTGCAAAAAATCGACAGCCTTCCCAAAGACACGATAAAAACGATTGCTTTTAAGGATAAGATTTACCGCAACGACACGAGCAATTCGATCATCACCATCAAAAAAAGACTGATGTTCTGGAAAGACATGCCGCAACAGGACAGCCTGACGAAGATTTATGATAAAGCAACTTTTACGGCGATGAAGAAATTCCAGTTGCGGCACGGGCTTGCGTCCGACGGCGTGATCGGAAAAGGAACGATCGACGCGCTCAATTTTACCCGAATCAAAAGAAGGCAGCAGGTCGTTGCAAACCTCGAGCGCTGGCGCTGGTATCCAAGGAATTTTGGCAGCCATTACATCATTGTGAATATTCCCGGTTATTATCTGCGGATCATCAAAGACAAGGACACTATCGAGCGAAAACGCGTGGTTGTGGGAAAATCCGAAAGGAAAACGCCAATACTTTCTTCCACTTTCAGCAATATCGTCTTTAATCCAACCTGGACGGTTCCGCCGACGATTCTAAAGGAAGATTTACTTCCGGCAGCAACCGCGAGCCGTGCCTATTTTGCCGCAAAGGAAATCACGATCTACAATTACAAAGGCGATACGGTGAAGCCCGAAAACTGGAAACCGGAGAAATACAAAGGCTACCGGTATGTGCAAACGCCGGGTTACCTGAATTCGTTGGGCGTAGTGAAGTTTAATTTTCCGAACCATTATTCGGTTTACCTGCACGATACGAACCACCGGAATTATTTCGGGAAAAACTACCGGTCGTTGAGTTCGGGCTGTGTGCGTGTGGAAGATCCGCTGCCGATGGCGCAATACATGCTTGATGATTCCATCCATTGGTCGCGCGAAAAAATCGATGAGCTCATCGCCACCAAAAAAACCACGAGCATCAATTTAAAGCAAAAAATAAGGCTGCACCAATTGTATTGGACAGCCTGGATGGAAAAAAACGGGGATTTGGAATTCCGTGATGATATTTACAATCTCGACGAGGATTTATACAAAAAACTACGAGATTAATTTCGTTGCCGCTTTGTAATTTCTTGACGGATGGTAAATAAACAGGCACGATTTATCTTTAATCGTATTGATGATCTCATTGGTCAGTTCGACCGGAAGTGCCGGACAGCCCTGGCTTCTTCCCAATCTGTGGTGGTCTCTGATAAAAGATTCCGACACATAATCGGCCCCGTGCATCACAACACCTCTGGCCCTTGCGCCATCATTGATGCCAGCTTCGAGCCCGTCCAGTTTTAATGATTGTCCGTGTTTGCCGTTATAGATTTCGCCCGTGGCGTAAAACCCGAGGCTGCTTTTGAATGATTCGGCGGAATTCGAAAATGTCTCTGCAAATTCTTCGCCGGTGTTTTTCCCGTGTGCGACAAGCGAATTGAATAAAACGGTATTGGTTGACAGATCGATTACCCAAAGCCGCTTTACGTTGGAAGACAGGCTGAAATCTACCAAAGTCAGGATGTCTTTTGTAATCATCCCTTTTTCTTTCAAGGAATAAAATCCTTCAAGGGCTTTGGTGAAGCTCTCTAATTTTGGCATGGCCGAAATCGTATTGGAATGCAGGTTATGATAAATTGAAAACGCCTTGGCTTCAATTCCCGAACTGACGTTTGCCGCCATTAATTTGGGGTCGTTTGACTTTCGAACAGTCGTGTTGGCATGGTTTGAAGAAAATGACATCAGTAGAGAGGTCATGATCATAAAAGTTTTATAAATCATTGTTTTCGTTTATGTTATACATAGATTGGGGACGGCAAATGTATAAAAAGATTGTTACGGGAAAAACATTTTAACATAAAAATAATCGTTTAACTGCAAATTTTATCGATTATCTACGTGTTTCGAAGACTTTAACAGGCTTTTGGAAACACGGAAAGATATAACGGGCAATATTTAGTTTTATTGTAAAAAGAATTGTGATTCTCAGGATAATAGTTATTTTTGTTGAACGAACCCCAAGTTTCATGACAAAGATTTCTTACTTTTTACTGGTAATTTTCCTTTTCATTTGTACTGTTTCCCATGCGCAGCGTAAATCCCTTTTGGCTATTTCTGTTACGGAAAACATTACAGTTGACGGAAAGCTCGATGAGGAGATCTGGAAGACCGCACCCATCGGTTCCGACTTTGTCATGTTTGCCCCCGACAATGGAAAACTTGCCGACGACAGCAAAAAGACCAACGTGCAGGTCGTTTATAACAACGACGCCATCTATATCGCAGCGACGATGTATGACAGCGAGCCCAATAAGATCTTAAAGG
>DATHGE010000284.1:0-6319 GCA_035317805.1 Flavobacterium sp.
ATTCACCATGCCCATATCAAAAGCATCCTGAGCCGAATAGTTCCTGCCGAGGAAAAAGATCTCGCGCGCTTTTTTCTGTCCGACCATTTTCGCAAGATAAGCCGAACCGTAACCGCCATCAAAGCTCGTTACATCAGCGTCCGTCTGTTTGAAGATCGCGTGTTCCTTGCTCGCAAGCGTCAGGTCGCAAACCACATGAAGGCTGTGACCGCCGCCAACCGCCCAACCCGGAACCACTGCTATCACAACCTTTGGCATAAAACGGATGAGCCGTTGGACTTCAAGAATATTCAACCGGTGCATGCCGTCTTCGCCGACGTAACCCTGATGCCCGCGCGCACGTTGGTCGCCGCCGCTGCAAAAGGAATAGACGCCGTCTTTGGAAGACGGGCCTTCTGCCGAAAGCAATACCACGCCGATAGAAGTATCTTCCTGCGCATCATAAAAGGCCTGGTAGAGTTCGCTTGTGGTCTTCGGACGGAAGGCATTGCGCACATCCGGACGGTTAAATGCAATGCGCGCTACGCCGTTATATTTCTTATAGGTGATATCTTCGAAATCTTTAACAGTCTTCCAGTTTATTGTGGCCATTTTTATTTTATTTTAGCGTAAAAATAATACTTTTGAACCTTAATAAAAATAAATAATTCATGCAAAAGATTTTCATTGGCGTCGCCTTATTTGCCTGCGGCTTTTCGGCTTATAGCCAGAAATACGAATTTCAACCCGTTAAGGAAGTTGCCTGTATGCCGGTTGTTTCACAAGACAGGACAGGAACCTGCTGGAGTTTCTCATCAACTTCTTTCCTTGAGGCCGAAATTATCCGTACCACAGGAAAGCAGATCGATCTGTCGGAAATGTATAATGTAAGGAATACCTACCCCAAAAAAGCGTGGAATTATGTGATGCGACAAGGCCATGCGCAATTCGGCGAGGGCGGGCTCAACCATGACGTGATCAACAGCGCAATGGATTACGGCATTGTTCCGCAAGATGCTTATTCCGGACTGACCAATGGCGTGGCCATATTGGATCATTCGAAAATGGTGGCAGAACTTGAAGAATTGGTCAAAAAGAACGCCGACGCTTCCAAGAAACCGGACCCTGAATGGCAGAATCAGGTGAATGCCATCCTTGACAATTATATGGGGAAAAATGTGACCGAATTCACTTACGAAGGCAAGAAATACACGCCGAAAAGTTTCCTTGAAATGACGAAGCTGAACCTTAGGGATTATGTGACGATCACTTCGTTTACGCATGTTCCGAATTACAAATCGTTTATTCTTGACATCCCGGATAATTTCTCCAACGGTTATTTTTACAACATGCCTTTGGACGAATTCGTAGCCAACATAGACAATGCGCTTGATAAAGGCTATACTGTTGCGCTTGACGCCGATGTGAGCGAGAAGACTTTCTCAGGAAAGAATGGCATTGCCGTAATTCCGGCTGACGAAGCCGACAGCAAGACCATCCTGACGGAAATCAAAGCGGAAAAGCAAATCACACCCGAATACCGCCAGGCAGAATTTCAGAATTTCGATACGACCGACGATCATCTGATGCACATCGTAGGGAAAATGAAAGACCAGAAAGGCAATATTTATTATAAAGTAAAGAACTCCTGGGGTACGAATACAGAACGGGTAGCTAACGGCGGATTCATCTATATGAGCGTGCCTTATGTAAAACTGAAAGCCATTTCGGTATTGCTGCACAAAGACGCGTTAATGGCGAAAACAAAAAAGTCTTTAGCATTGTAAGTTAAAAATTTAAGCCACGAATTCACGAATTTTAAAAGCTTTTTGCTGTCTCAATTCGTGAATTCGTGGTATTTTTTTATCCCCATTTTACCGAAGTCATCGTCAGCGAACCACCAACCGGCTTATCGTTAAAGAAACTGGTTTCATCCTTTTCATCCTGCAGTGCCATCGCATAAAGCAAAGGATAATAATGATCCGGCGTTGGGATCGCAAGCTTTGCGGCCGGATTGAGCTTCTCATAATCAATCAGCGACTTGAAATCGTTATTGCCTATTTTCTCCTTGAAGATCGAGTTCATCTCAATCGCCCAGTCGAATCCGTATTCGGGTTCCTGTAATTTATCCCAGGCCACCATCCTTAAATTGTGCACCATATTTCCGCTTCCGATAATCAGGACGCCTTTCTTCCTGAGTGCTTTGAGCTGTTTCGCCAGGTCATAATGGTATTGCGGCGGTTTGCTGTAATCGATGCTGAATTGCAGTACGGGAATATCGGCATCCGGATACATATGTCTTACAACCGTCCATGTCCCGTGGTCCAAACCCCAGTCATGATCCAGTTCTACCTGTGTTGATGTGACCAGTTTGGAAGCAGCTTGCGCCAATTCCGGGCTTCCGGGCGCCCGATATTGCACATCAAAAAGTGCCTGCGGGAAACCGCCAAAATCATGTATCGTCTTCGGGTTTGGCATCGCAGTGATGTGTGAGCCTTTGGTGAGCCAATGGGCAGAAATAACGAGTACCGCTTTTGGTTTAGGAATCTCTTTCCCGAACCTGGTCCAGGTCCTTGAGAATTCGTTGTCTTCAATTCCGTTCATCGGCGAACCGTGCCCGATGAATAAAACCGGGTGCTGCGTGTCTTCTTCCCCAAGCGATTGGGTCCAATTATAAAAAGGCTGTAGTGATGCCATAACTATTTTGATAAATTCCTATATTAATATTTGTATATACAAATGTATAATAAAAATAGTACCGATTATTGTTTTAAAAGAAAATTAACAGCTTCCGTTTGAAGCAAAAAAATCCCGTAAATAAATACAGGATTGGAAGATTAAAGAAGGTAGATTCCGTCGTCCTTAATTTCAATGAGCTTTTCCCTATACAAAGCACCGATGGCTTTCTTAAAAGTCTTTTTGCTCATCTTGAGGACGGTCTTAATGTCCTCGGGATGCGAATTGTCGTTGAGGCGCAGGAATCCGCGGTTGGCGCGCAATTCGTCGAGTATTTTATCAGCATTTGGTTCGACACCGCCATAACCCTGCTGCTGCAAAGCCACATCGATTTTATTGTCGGGCCTGATGGTTTTGATGAAACCGCGCAAACGGTCGCCCGTCCTGATCGCGTCATCATAGACCTCGTCTTTGTAAAGCAGTCCTTTGTGTTTTCCGTTGATGATCACGTTGATGCCGATTTCGGTGATATGCGACACAATGAGGTCGACCTCCTCGCCTTTCTCAACGGTCAAGTTTTCATTGTCAAGAAACTGGTTGGTTTTGCTCGAGGCCACAAGGCGGTTGGTTTTTTCATCCATATACAAATAGACCAGGTAACGTTTGCCTTTTTCCATTGGGCGCGCCTGTTCCTTGAACGGGACAAGGATATCCTTTTCCATTCCCCAATCCATAAAGGCGCCGACCTGGTTGGTGTAATTCACGCGCAGGAGCGCAAATTCATTGAGTAAGATGTAAGGTTCCAAAGTGGTCGCAACCGGGCGTTCTTCATGGTCTAAGTACACAAAAACAATCATCTCGTCACCGATCTCAAACTTATTGGGAACATATTTGTTTGGCAAAAGTATGTCTTCCGCTTCGTTGCCATTGCCGAGGAACAATCCGACTTTGGTATCGCGCAATATAGTAAGCGTGTTGTATTTTCCTATTTCAATCATGGTGTGCATTTTCAGCCGCAAAGGTACGAAAGCATTTGGATTGGCACCATCTAATATTTTGTAACATATTCCCCGAATCTTTAAATTGGATTGCTGTAGAAATCCTGAATTTTATTATCATCCAAAAATAAAAAGATCATGGCTAAGAGAAAGAAAAGCCTTCGGAAAGATAATTCGTGCTGGAAAGGGTACGAAGCAGTCGGTACGAAAGAGAAGAATGGGAAAACGGTCCCGAATTGTGTGAAGAAGAAAAAGAATTGACGCTTTGGAAAAGCTGCTTTCAGCTATCGCCGCATACACTCGCATACACTCCGCATACACTATCCATACTGTATCTATGCTTTATCTATACACCATCCCTACACTATCCCTACAGTAATTATCGATGAACGGCCCAGAAATTATACCGGGATTATATTTGGACGCTTTGCAAGGCTTCAAAGAAATTGCTTACTGCTAATATAAATATATATTTTGAAATTATGGTGGCGGGCGGCATTAAATTTTTACTACCCCGAAGCTATTGTAAATCTTTTTTGTTTGTTTTTACTTCCTTCCTGCGTTGCGAAGCGATGTAAAAAGAGGCAAATATAACCCGCGGAATTTTAAAGAATAGCAGAGCAGGATCATTAAATTTGGCGAAACATATCGAAAATGTTATACGATTAAAAAATTAGACCAATTCCTTAAAGTAATTGCTCAAAACCACATTATTTTCGAGCGTCGGTGTAAAAACCTCAAGGATGCAAGGTTTGCTTTTCTGCTGGAATAAGCCCGAAAGCGCGCCCTGCAAAGTCGCCTCGTCACTTGCTGTAAGATACTCGAAACCGTACATTTTAGCCAAATGCTCCGCCGTAAGGCAATGCGAGGTCTCGAAATACGTATTAAATACCTTATTCTCCGAATGGCCCGGCAGGATCCTGAAAATGCCGCCGCCGCCGTTATTGATGATGATAATCCTGAAGTTTTTCGGGATGTAATTGTTCCAAAGTGCATTGCTGTCGTACAAAAATCCGATATCGCCCGTAATCAGCGTCGTTTGCTTTTCGGATGCGACCGCTGCTCCTACAGCCGTAGAAGTGCTGCCGTCAATCCCGCTGGTTCCGCGGTTACAATACACCGGAATCGATTCGTCAATGCTAAACAATTGCGCATAGCGGATGGCCGCGCTGTTGCTGATCTGCAGCATGGAGTCTTTCGGCAATTCGGGCATAATCTGTCCAAATGCCTTCAGGTCGGAAAACGGTGCTTTCGCCAGGTACTTCTGGTGCATGGCTTCGCGTTTTTTCTTAATCGCCTGTGCCTTTTGGGCGTAATCGCTTTTTACGGTTTTGGTAAATGGTATGATCTGCGCAAAAAAATCGTTCGGGTTGGTCTTGAAATGATGTGCGAGGCTTCCGAAAGTATTGTAGGCGCGCAGCGGATCGATGTGCCAATGGTGTTCCGGCTTATAATTGCGTAAAAATGCCTTCACCCTTTTCGAAACAATCAGTCCGCCGAAAGTCACCAGGATTTCGGGTTGGAGTTCCTTAAAATCTTTGTCCTTGAAAGGCGTAATAATCGTATCGATGTTGTTCAGGAACGTCGGATGGTGCAGGTTTGAAGTGGTTTCGGTCATCACGACCACCGACGGATCTTTGGCCAATTCGGCTAAAATTTCCTCATCGATTTCGTTGGGTTCGTTTACGCCTACAAGGATCAGTTTCTTCCTGGCAGAATTCCAGATGTTCGTAGACGCAATGATATCTTCAATGGAAGTGTTCTTGTAAACTTTGGCGAAAGCCGAAATTACCGGATCGACGGTCACTTTCTTAACCGTTTCGTACAAAGGCTCCTCAAAAGGGACGTTGATGTGCGTTGGGCCTTTTTTGGTATACGCCTTATTGATCGCTTCGTTGATCAGGTTATCGTTCTTTTCAGAAGCCTCTTCGGTGAGATTGGCATTAAAGAGCGAATGGTTTTCGAACACGTTTCGCTGGCGGATGGTTTGTCCGTCGCCGATATCTATCTTATCGAAAGGCCTGTCGGCAGAAATCACAATGAGTGGAATCTGGCTGTAGAAGGCTTCAGCAACTGCGGGATAATAATTGAGCAATGCCGAACCCGAAGTGCACAATAACGCAACAGGCTTGCTGATTTGCTGTGCAATCCCGAGCGCAAAAAAACCGGCGCTGCGCTCATCGGCAATACTGTAACAGGTAAAATTTGGATTATTGGCAAAACCGATGGTTAACGGAGCGTTCCGCGAACCCGGAGAAATGACGATGTGGTTCACGCCTTTGGCAATACAAATCTGGATGATACTCTGCGCTAAAGGAATTTTTGGGTAAATCATCAGGTTTTTGAGGTTCGGTTCGTGCTCACTTTTTGAAAGCGAAAACAAATTTAATTACTTTTGGCTAAAGTTTTAACAATAATCATGGAAATTATAATCCGTCCCGCCATTGCCGCCGATCTGCCATCCATTCTGGATATCGTCAATCATGCCATCGCGCACACCACTTCCAACTACAATTATGAGCCGCAATCGCTTGAAGTGCAAATCGCGTGGTTCAGGCAAAAACAGGAACATGGATTTCCGGTAATTGTCGCTGAACAAAATGGCGAAGTGATTGGTTATGGCGCTTATGGCACTTTCCGTGAAAAGATCGGCTACCAGTTTACGG
>DATHGE010000285.1:0-5619 GCA_035317805.1 Flavobacterium sp.
TCTCTTGTCTCTTGTCTCTTGTCTCTTGTCTCTTGTCTCTTGTCTCTTGTCTCTTGTCTCTTGTCTCTTCCTCCTCAACTCTTCCCGTCATACGCATCCTTGATTTTCTGGATGTCAATTTTTATCATCTGCATCATCGCCTGCATCACGCGTCCGGCTTTTTCCTTATCCGGATCAGACAGCAATTTGCCCAATAACGGTGGTGTGATCTGCCATGACAATCCGAATTTATCTTTCAGCCAGCCGCACGCCTGTGTTTGTCCGCCGCCTTCAAGCAGCTTGTCCCAATAATAATCGATTTCGGGCTGGTCTTCGCATTTCACATAAAAGGAAACACCTTCGTTGAATTCCTTTGCCATCCCGGTATTGAGTGCATTGAATTCCTGTCCAAAAAGCTCAAAAGACATTACCATTACGGTGCCTTCAGGCATCGGCGAACCTTTCCCGTACCGGCTTTCGGAAGTGATTTTGGCATCCTTAAAAATGGAGACATAAAAATTTACGGCTTCTTCAGCCTGGTTCTCGAACCATAGGAACGGGACGATCTTGTTTTCTTGTGGTTTCATTTGTCGTTTTTTTATCGTTTGTATATTACAAATATAAACCTGCAAACGAACGTTTTAAGGGTGTGATTGCGACAAAACTGGAGGTCGATTTGCTAGCCGTTTTTTTTTTGGCGTGCCCGTTCCGGTCGGGCTTTTCGCTGCAATCTTTTGTTCCATTGCATTTTACAAAAGGATTTTCGCTGCAATCCCTCACGCACACAACCCTGAACCCTGAATCCAGCGCCCTGTACCCCAAATCATAAAACATTTCTAAAAACATTTCACAATTTTCAAATTAAGCTATCTTTGCCGACCCAATCCCGAAGTTTCGGGAGGGAAACATCCTATGAAATTCGACTTACTCAAGACAGATCCGCAAACCAAAGCCCGCGCCGGCAAAATCACCACCGACCACGGTGTGATTGAAACCCCGATTTTTATGCCGGTCGGAACCGTTGCTTCGGTGAAAGGCGTGCACCAACGCGAACTCAAAGACGACATCAAACCCGACATCATCCTCGGAAATACCTACCATCTATACCTGCGCCCGCAAACCGAAATCCTCGAAAAGGCCGGCGGATTGCACAAGTTCATGAACTGGGACGGCAACATCCTCACCGATTCGGGCGGCTATCAGGTCTATTCGCTTTCGGCCAACCGCAAGATCAAGGAAGAAGGCGTCAAGTTCAAATCGCATATCGACGGCTCGTACCATTTTTTCACACCCGAAAACGTGATGGAAATTCAACGTACCATCGGCGCCGATATCATCATGGCCTTCGACGAATGCACGCCTTATCCGTGCGATTTCCATTACGCCCGACGTTCGATGCACATGACGCACCGCTGGCTCGACCGCTGTATTTCGCACCTCGACAAATTGCCGTACAAATACGGTTACGAACAGACATTTTTCCCGATCGTGCAAGGCAGCACTTATAAGGATCTGCGCGAGCAATCGGCCGAATATATCGCAAACTCAGGCCAGCAGGGCAATGCCATCGGCGGATTATCCGTAGGTGAGCCCGCTGAAGAAATGTACGCGATGACCGAAATCGTCACTGCCATTTTACCCGAAGACAAGCCGCGTTATCTCATGGGCGTCGGAACCCCGATCAACATCCTCGAAAACATCGCGCTCGGCATCGACATGTTTGACTGCGTCATGCCGACACGGAATGCGAGGAACGGGATGCTGTTTACGTCGCAGGGAACCATCAATATCAAGAACAAAAAGTGGGAAGCCGATTTTTCTCCGCTTGACGAAATGGGCCATACTTTCGTTGACACGGAATATACCAAAGCCTACCTGCGCCATTTGTTTGCCGCCAATGAATACCTCGGGAAACAAATCGCCACGATCCACAATTTAGGTTTCTACATGTGGTTGGTTCGTGAGGCAAGAAAACATATCTTAGCAGGAGATTTCCGCGAATGGAAAGAGAAAATGGTGAAACAGATGGACCAAAGGTTATAGTTAATTCGTGAATTTGTGAATTTGTTTATTCGGAGACATCCAAATTAACGAATCCACAAATTACCACCCGAGCGTTAGCGAACTGGCGCAGCAAATCAACAATATGCTTACAATAATAGACAGATACATCCTCAAAAGATACCTTTCCACCTTCGTGGTCATGCTGCTGTTATTTATCCCGATCGGGATTGTCATCGACGTTTCCGAAAAGGTCAATAAGATGATCGAGAACAAAGTCCCTTTTGGCGATATTGCTTTGTATTATCTGCATTTCACGATTTACTTCGCCAACCTTTTATTTCCGATTTTCCTGTTTTTATCTGTCATCTGGTTCACTTCCAAGCTCGCAAACAACACCGAAGTCATTGCGATCCTGAGTTCGGGGATTTCTTTCACAAGGTTCCTGCGTCCTTATATTGTAGGCGCGACAATCGTTTCCATATTTGCGCTGCTCATGGGATTTTTCATCGTCCCGAAAGCGAGTGAAGGTTTCAACAATTTCCGCTACACCTATCTCAAAGGGAACGGGAAGGAGGAAATGCGCGACAATTCGAACGTTTTCCGTCAGATCAGCGACGACGAGTTTATTTATGTGAGCAACTTCAACACGGTTTCCAAAATGGCGTTCAATTTCTCGCTCGAGAAGTTCAAGGGCGACCAATTGGATTTTAAGATATCGGCCAACCGCATTAAATTCAATCCAAAGGACAGTACGTATACGATGTTCGGCTATACCAAAAGAACCGTCGGGCCAATTAATGACAAGATCGAAAGGGCGGAGAAAAAAGACACGGTTTTCAAATTCGAGCTCGACGATTTAACGCCGGTGGTTTACATTGCCGAAACGCTTTCTTTGGGCGAACTCAACACTTTCATCGCAAAGGAACGGAAACGCGGTAACGCCAATATCAACACCTATCTGGTCGTACTCTATAAAAAATACAGCATCCCGATTTCGGCTTTTATCCTCACGATTATCGCGGTGGCAGTGTCTTCGATGAAGCGCCGCGGCGGAATGGGAATGAACCTTGCCATCGGAATCATCCTCGCTTTTACCTTCGTGTTTTTCGATAAGGTTTTTGGCGTCATGGCCGAAAAATCGAGTATCCCGCCAATCGTGGCGGTATGGATTCCAAATGTTTCTTTCGGGATTTTAGCGATTTATCTTTTGCGAAATGCCAAGCGATAACAACCTCAAAAGCTACATCAACCTTCACCTGATCGTTTTTATCTGGGGCTTTACGGCCGTTTTGGGTGAACTGATTACGCTTCACGATGCCTCGCTGGTTTGGTACCGCATGGGCTTGGCCGGAATTTTCCTCCTGGCCTGGCTGCTGATTACCAAAAAATCGTTCATTTTGCCGTTGAGGGAAATGCGAAACCTTATACTCGTCGGGCTGATGATTGCCATCCACTGGATCTTTTTCTTCCGCGCGATCAATATCTCCAATGTTTCGGTCACGCTTGCGATGTTTTCCACGGGCGCTTTTTTCGCATCGATCCTCGAGCCGATTTTCTACAAGCGCAAAATGCTGTGGTACGAAATCCTGTTCGGGCTCATCATTATCGCCTGCCTTTGCATGATCATGAACGTCGAAGTGAAATACATCAACGGTATGATCTGCGCGCTGTTTTCGGTTTTCATGGGTGTCTTGTTTACGATTTTCAACGGCAAGCTGATCCAAAAGCACGATTCCACCGTCATCAGTTTATACGAATTCTTCGCCGGATTTTTCTTCGTTTCGATTTACCTGTTTTTTGATGGCAGGTTCACGCCGCAGTTTTTCCAGGTTTCAGGAAAAGACTGGATGTACCTCCTGATCTTATCTTCCATCTGCACTGCTTACGCCTTTACCGCCGCTGTGCATGTGATGAAAAAACTCTCGCCCTATACGGTCATGCTTACGACTAATCTCGAACCGGTCTATGGCATTTTCCTGGCGTATTTCATCATCGGCGATTCTGAGAAAATGAGTGTGTCGTTTTATATCGTTTCGGGTGTTATTCTTGCAACGGTCATTGCGAACGGGATTGTGAAAAACTATTACCGCAAAAAAGAGATTCAGGCTTGATTTGTTGTCACCCCGAGCGCAGTCGAGGGGCAAAATTAACCACAGCTTAGATGTTCTTTCAGGAGCTATTCCCGCTGTCCGTTGCAATCTTTTGCTTCGTAAACTCCGCAAAAGGATTTCCACTTCCATCAGGGCTATCGCTGCCGCGAGGGCCTTCTTTTGTCTTGAAACAAAAGAAGCAAAAATTCAAGGCTAGCAAATTCCAAACTCAAAAACTACCTCGGTTTTCGCTCCACGTACCAAGCCGTTCGCCTTGCAGGCTCAACTCCAGGTACGCTGCCACTCAAACCTTCGTTGTTTTTTATGTTTGTTATTTGCTTCGCCAGTTCGCTTCGCTCGGGTGATGCCTCGCTTCGCTCAAGGAATGTGTTTATTTTATTTTTGGCTTGCTGACGCAGCGCCAAAAATCTTCCTAAGAACGTTCTTCTTTATACGTTCCAAGCGGGATAAATACGTCAACTATCAAAAAATTTTCTTCGTGTGGCGCGCATTAGATTGCGCAGGCGGGCACCTGCTTTTCGAAGTTTCGTAGAAATGAAATGCTGCTTGAGCGTAGCGAGTTCATTTCATTTCCGAAACGAGAAAATAGCAGGTCGCCGGGCGATCTTGCGCTGGCATTTTTGCTTCTTTTGTTGCCAGACAAAAGAAGGCCCTCGCGGCAGCGAAAACGTCATTGACTATCCGGTATTTGAATTTTCATTACGTTTGAATCAATACGAAACCAAAACTAGCCCGGATTGCTTCGCCAGTTCGGCCTGTGGCCTCGGGTGTAGTGAAAATCCTTTTGCGTGAGGAACGAGCGCAAAAGATTGCAACGAAAAGCCGGATTAGCTCCTAAATAATTAACATCGATTTTTGCAATCAAAAAATAAAATATTCCTTTATCTTTGCCTTTCCAATTTAAATTAAAACGCACAAATCCTATGGAATATTTAGATTTTGAGCTTCCCATAAAAGAACTGGAAGACCAATTGGACAAATGCCAGATCATCGGGCAGGAATCCAACGTAGACGTTTCCACCACCTGCAAACAAATAGAGAAAAAACTAGAAGAAACCAAACGCAAAATATACAAGAACCTCACCGCATGGCAGCGCGTCCAGCTGTCAAGGCATCCAAACCGTCCGTATACGATGGACCATGTGAATGCACTTTGCGGGGATACGTTTTTAGAATTGTTCGGCGACCGCAATTTCAAGGACGACAAGGCCATGATCGGCGGACTTGGGAAAATCGGCGGACAGTCTTTCATGATCGTCGGCCAGCAAAAAGGATACAATACCAAAACACGCCAGTTCCGCAATTTCGGGATGGCCAATCCTGAAGGTTACAGGAAAGCATTGCGGCTCATGAAAATGGCGGAGAAATTCGGCATTCCGGTATTGACACTTATCGATACGCCGGGCGCTTATCCGGGCCTCGAAGCCGAAGAGCGCGGACAAGGGGAAGCGATCGCCAGAAATATTTTCGAGATGACGGCACTAAAAGTACCCATCATTTGCGTTATAGTAGGGGAAGGCGCTTC
>DATHGE010000286.1:0-4175 GCA_035317805.1 Flavobacterium sp.
TTCAATTCTCCTTTGATGACATATGATGCGAATATATTTCCCATCGTGCTGTCTTCCCAGCCCGGTACAATGATAGGCAAATTTTTCTCTGCCGCAGCATACATCCAGCTGTCTTTTAGGTCAATTTCGTAATATTCTTCCAACACGCCCGATAGCAGCATTTTATACATGAATTCATGCGGAAAATACCTTTCGCCCTTGTCATCGGCATCTTTCCAGATTTTGTGGATGTGCTTCTGCAAACGTCGGAACGCTTCGTGCTCCGGGATACAGGTGTCGGTAACGCGGTTCAGTCCACGTTCCAATAAATCCCATTCCTGCTGTGGTGTAAGGTCGCGGTAATTCGGAACTCTTTCGTAGTGTGAATGTGCAACGAGGTTCATCACGTCTTCTTCCAGGTTGGCGCCTGTGCATGAGATAATCTGCACTTTATCCTGGCGGATGAATTCTGCGAAAATCTTCCCGATCTCTGCCGTACTCATCGCCCCGGCCATGGTCACCATCATTTTTGCACCGTTAGCCAACTGTTGTTCATAGCCTTTTGCCGCGTCAACAAGTGCTGCGGAATTGAAATGCAGGTAATGCTTTTCAATAAACTGGCTAATTGGTCCTTTACTCATTTTTAGTTGTTTTGTTTGTATTTGCTGCGTTTGGTTGGCTTACTCAAAGAAAAACTTTTTTTCTGAAAACTCCAACCTAAATTTGTTAACTATTATTTATTGTAACCTAAAATCTTCAATACATCATCGGAAGTCTGCTGTTCAGAAAACACTTCCGTAGCCAGGATTCCGTTTTCATCGCGATCAATCAGGATGTGTTTGGGTTGCGGAATCAGGCAGTGGTGCAATCCGCCATAGCCGCCGATGGTTTCCTGATACGCGCCGGTATTGAAAAATCCGATATATAAAGGTTTCTCCTTATTGTATTTCGGAAGATAGATCGCATTCATATTCTGCTCGGAATTATAATAATCGTCGCTGTCGCAGGTCATTCCGCCAAGCAAAACGCGTTCGTACTGGTCGTTCCAGCGGTTCACCGCAAGCATTACAAAACGCTTGTTGATCGCCCAGGTATCTGGCAGGGTTGTGATGAAAGACGAGTCGATCATGTTCCATTTCTCCCTGTCATTCTGTTGTTTTTGGTATAAAACCTGATAAATCGCGCCGCCGCTTTCGCCAACGGTAAACGATCCGAATTCTGTAAAGATGTTCGGCACATCAACTTCAGCCTCGTCGCATGCGATCTTAATCTGGTTGATGATCTCGTCGATCATATATTGGTAGTCGTATTCGAAAGCGAGTGAGTTTTTAATCGGGAAACCGCCGCCGATGTTCAGTCCGTCAAGCGTCGGGCATTCTTTTTTCAATGCGATGTAAACCTTGATACATTTCACCAGCTCATTCCAATAATACGCGTTGTCGTTGATTCCGGTATTGATGAAAAAGTGCAGCATTTTCAGTTCGAGGTTCTTTTGGTCCTGGATCTGTTTTTTGTAGAAGTTCACGATATTCTTGTATCCGATCCCGAGTCGCGAAGTATAAAACTCAAATTTCGGTTCCTCCTCTGCGGCAATCCGGATCCCGATTTTGAATTTCCCTTTGATGCCGGCCTGGAGCAAATCCAATTCCTCATAATTATCAATGATCGGAATGGCGTTCTTGTGCCCGTTGTTAATCAGGCGCGTAATGTTCTCAATATATTGGTCGCGCTTAAAACCGTTGCAGATCACATAAGTGCTTTTGCTGATTTTGCCTTGCTCCAAAAGGTTCTCGACAATATTGATATCGAAGGCCGAAGACGTCTCGATATGGATATTGTTCTTGAAAGCCTCGGTCATGATATAGGAGAAATGCGAGCTTTTCGTACAGTAGCAATAGTAATATTTCCCTTCGTATTTGTTCTTTTCCATTGCATTACGAAACCAGTTCTTGGCGCGTTTGATGTTGTTGGAAATTGCCGGAAGATACGTGAATTTCAAAGGCGTCCCGTATTGTTCGACCAGTTTCATGAGGTCGATTTTGTGGAATTCGAGATTGTCTTTGTTCAGGGTAAATTCTTCCTGTGGGAAATAATAGGTCTGGTTAATCAGGTCAAAATATTTGGTATTCATTTAGGTATCTGGTTTTTTTGAAATTAAAAATATTGGATCAATAATTTAATTCCTTTTCAAACCCGGATGTTCGCATAAATGATAGGTAATTTCTCCTGGTGGAGAGCCGTGAAATCGAAATGGAGCATTGCTTTGGCTGCAAAAATTTTCTTCAGCATACGAAAGAATGATTTTCCGTTATTGCCGTGTGCTTCCGATGTGATGTTGCTATTTCGTTTTCTGTTCATTAGGGCAAATGTAAAAAATAAAACAGGTCAATTGCAATGCTTTTTATTAAAATAATATTAAGATTTATAATCAGCAAATGCGTAGTTAATTAATTCATTATCAGCTTTTTGGTCAATTTTAATTTTACCGATACCATCAATAAGCGCAAATTGGATGTTTCCATACTCGTTTTTCTTGTCATGAATCAGCAAATCGATAATCGGCCCGATGTCGTCGTCTTCAAAATTGATGCGGTCGAAAATGCCGGTGATTGCCTGTTTTATCTGGGCGTATTCTTCACTTGAAATCAGGCTCTTTTCCATAGAAATATAACTTTCCAGAACCATTCCGGCCGCAATGGCCTCACCGTGAAGCAACGTTTTCTTGTTTTCGTTTTCGAGGAAATAGCTTTCGATAGCATGGCCTAAGGTGTGCCCGAAATTCAGCGCTTTGCGGATGCCATTTTCAGTCGGGTCCTGCATCACGATTTCATTCTTTATGGCGATGGAAGTATAGATCAGCGCGTCGAAATCGGCAAAGTCAATTTTGCCCAGATCAAGAAATTGTTCCCAGTAAGCCTTATCGTGAATCAGCCCGTGCTTGAGCATTTCCGCCAATCCCGAACGCATCTCATTCTGCGGAAGCGTTTCGAGATACGACGTGTCGATCAATACCATCTGCGGTACGTTGATCACGCCAATCTGGTTTTTGAGATTTCCTAAATCGACACCATTTTTTCCACCAACGGAAGCGTCAACCATCGCGAGTAAGGTTGTCGGGACATGGATAAAATCGATACCTCTTTTAAAGGTAGAAGCCACAAATCCGCCAAGGTCGGTCACTACGCCGCCGCCAACATTGATGATGATGCTTTTGCGGTCGGCGCCGAGTTCGGTGAGTACATTCCAGATTTCAACACAGGTTTCGATGTTTTTGGATGATTCGCCGCTTTCGAATTCGACTATCTCGATCGGAATTTCGGTCGCGAGGTAAGGCATGAATTTCGGCAGGCAATAATCGTTCGAATGGGTATCTGTAATAATGAAAACCGACGAATATTTGTTTTCCGACAAATGCTTGTTTAAAGCCTCATAGGCATTTTCATTGAAAAAGATAGGATAACCGTTGGCTTGGATCGACTGCATCTGAGATTGAAATTTGTGTTGGCAAAATAAGGGAATTTTCAAATGCTACCGCTACGAATACCCGAATTTTTTCTGATAAAACTTTTAAAAATTTGCTCCCGAAACGTCGGGACGTGGCCAACAACTTTTATATTTGCACAATCAATAAAAAATCAATGGAAAAAATCTTCAACAATACGAAAACCGCATTTTCACTTAAAAGCGATACCGAACTCGACCGCGCCTATTTTTTATTCAAACTGATCGACAACCAGCCATTGGTCCGCATCGGAACCGCGGTTACCAATTTTGCCATCAAGGCGCACCTGCCGGTGGAAGGCCTGATCCGCGCGACGGTTTTTGATCATTTTTGCGGTGGCGTCAATGAAGATGACTGCCTGCCGGTTGTGGATAAGATGTTTACCAAAGGTGTTTCTTCCGTCCTCGATTATTCTGTGGAAGGCAAGGAAGAGGAAGCGCAATTCGACGCGGCACTCGAAATGACCCTGAAAACCATCCATTTTGCCGAGGAGCGAAGAGCGATCCCGTTTGCGGTTTTCAAGCCGACAGGTTTCGGACGTTTCCTGCTGTATGAAAAATTAGGCGAAAAGCAACCGTTGACTCCGGAAGAGCAAACCGAATGGAACAGGGTGGTGGAGCGCTTCGACATCGTCTGCAAAGCCGCACATGATAAAAATGTAGCGCTATTGATTGACGGCGAGGAAAGCTGGATG
>DATHGE010000287.1:0-4359 GCA_035317805.1 Flavobacterium sp.
AACCAGGATTCCGACCGGCATTTTCGATTTGGCGATGATCTGGCGCGTCCTTTCATCAAAAGGGGAATTTTCAAAAAGCCCTTCTTTCCCGATGAACTTATCGATCAGACGGTCCGGATTGATAATTCGGGTCGTATATCCCAAAACTTTCCCCAGCAACGTCCCTTCAAAAATCGACTGTCCAAGTCCGATTAGCAAAAGATCGTATTCGCCATGGTTCGCAATTTCAACAATATCGGCATCAATGTCATTGGAAGCCTTGAAAAGCGTCAGGATTTTTTGGTCCAGGTTTTCCGATTCGGCGATGACGGGCGCAAAACTTTTCCGTTCATGCTCTTCGAGATCAAAAGTGTGGAGCTCATTGCTCGAGGTCAGGTGCATGGCCGTGATGGCAGTTTCGCTGTTTTCTTTCTTAACGAGGCTACTGGCGAGGCGCAATAATGCTTTGCCGCGTTCAGAATTCCCGAAAGAAATCAGGACCTTAAACTTGCCTGCCATTTTAATTTCTTCGGGTAAAATTTCGGGTTTCGATTTCCAGATATAATTGATCAGGTCGAGCGCCGGACCGGTCATTGCGGTCGTAATCAAAGCCATAATCACCATCATGGTAAAGACTTCCTTGTTGAGTACGCCCAGGTCATATCCGATGTTGAGTACGACCAATTCCATCAAGCCGCGTGTGTTCATCAGTGCGCCAATCGTTAAGCTGTCGCGCCAGCTCTGCCCGACAAATTTTGCGGCTACGGCGCTTCCGATAAACTTCCCGACCACGGCAACGAGGATAATCAATCCGGTGACTTTTAGGAGATACGGATCGCTGATGAGTCCGATTTCCGTACGTAAACCTGTAAAAACGAAGAACAGCGGCAATAATAAAATCACCGAGACATCTTCTACTTTTTCAATAAAAATATTCCTGAATTTGGTGTTGTCGGGCATGATCGCGCCCGCCATAAACGCCCCGAATAAGGCATGGATTCCGATCACTTCTGTCGCATAGGCGGAAATAATCAACGTTAACAGGAATATCGCAACGACCGGCTTGCTTAAGCTCGAACGCGAATTCTTGAGCTCCCCGACCCTTTCCAGAAACGGCCTTACGACTTGCATCATCACGATGACATAAGCCACGGCCAAGCCGATAATGTACAGCGAACTCAGGAAAGAACCTGCTTTTACAATGGCAATTACGGCCGCCAAAATGCACCAGGCGGTAATGTCGTCGGCGGCGGCGCAGGTGATTACGATGGTGCCGAGTTTTGTTTTGTGGATGCCGCGCTCCTGGACGATCCGTGCCAAAACTGGGAAAGCGGTGATGCTCATGGCAATCCCGAGGAACAAACCGAAAGAGGCGAATTCGACCCCGACAGGCGCAAACCGGTGGTAGATGAAATAGGCCAGCGCGATACCGAGCGTAAACGGAAAAATGATGCTCGCATGGCTGATGACGACCGCTTCGTTTGCTTTATTTTTTAAGGCCTTGAGATCGAGTTCCATCCCGATGACGAACATGAAAAGGATCAATCCGATTTGGCTCAGGAACTGCAGGTTGCCGAGGGATTCTTTTGGGAACAGCAGCGCGGAATATTCGGGGAAAAACATGCCGACTAATGACGGCCCGAGTACGATTCCGGCCACGATTTCTCCCATCACGGAAGGCTGGCCAATTTTGCGGAAAAGCCATCCGAAGAATCTTGCCGCGATGATGATCGTAATGATTTGCGCCAGAAGTATGGCGAGCGGATGCCCGAGGTTGTGCAGCATCGACGCGGTAAATTCAGACCATTGGTCGCTTCCATTAGCGGTCACAACATTCCTTCCGATTTCGAGCGCTTTCCCTTTGGTCAGAATCCAATAAATCAATATCGAAAATCCTCCGGTTATCGTCACATAAAAAATGGAATTCTTGAAATTCTTCATGCCTGGAATGTATGCTTTTGGTAGGTAAAGTTGCGAAACCAAATATATAAATTATAATCGCAAAAAAAGAACAGTCGGAAATTTAATATCCGCAAAAAAATTAAGGATTTTTTACGAAAATGTGTTCGCTCAAAAGGGTTGAAATACGTTATGATTATTTACCTTTGCAACCATTTTTAATGCCATGAAGAAAAGATTTAGAGCGGGATTTTGGGAAATGATTGCCAGAATCATACTTAAAAACCGGATTTCGATACTCACCGTGATCATTGCCCTGACGGTTTTCCTTGCTTTGCAGTGGAGAAACCTCGGCATGACCTATACCGAAGCCAACCTGCTTCCCAAAAAACACATTGCGAACCGGCAGTACCAGGATTTTCTGGCCCGGTTTGGCGAAGAGGGAAACCTTATCGTGATTGGGTTTAAGGACAAGACTTTCTTTACCCCAAAAGCATATGCGGCATGGAATGAGCTCATGACCGGGCTAAAAAATACCAAGGCGGTCGAACTCGTCGTTTCGCTCAACGACCTCAGGAAATTACAAAAAGATACGATTGCCGAAAAATTCGAACTCGTTCCGCTGATCGATCAAAAACAGACAGGAAACCCCGAATACCTCCAAAAAATAAAACACGAATTGTTTAACGACCTGCCTTTTTATGAAGGCCTGTTGTTCAATAAAGAGTCGGGAAGTGTAAGGTCTGCGGTCTATCTGAACAAAAAAATCGTCAATACGGCGGCGCGCAAAGATTTTATCCTCGAGCAGCTTGTCCCAAGGATAGAAAAATTTGAAAAAACCACGGGAATCGACCTCAAGGTTTCGGGAATGCCCTACATCCGGACGATAAATGCCGAGGATATGAAAGGCGAAATCGGGCTCTTTATCGGGGCGGCTTTATTAATCGTCTCGCTGATTTTCTTTTTCTTTTTCAGGTCATATCGCGCGACGTTCATCTCCATCTGCATTCTGCTTTTTGGCGTGATGTGGTCGTTCGGGACGCTCGGTTTGTTCCATTATAAGATTACGATCTTAACGGCGATCATTCCGCCATTGATTATCGTCATCGGAATCACCAACTGCATTTTCCTGATCAACAAATACCAGCAGGAAATCAAGATCCACAACAACCAGGCAAAGGCTTTGCAGCGCGTGATTTCCAAAATCGGGGTGTCGACTTTGATGACGAATCTCACGACGGCTGTCGGTTTTGCAACTTTTATGATTACGGGGAACGATCTGCTGTTTGAATTCGGGCTCGTCACTTCCATCAACGTGATTTCAGTCTATCTGCTGACGCTGATGATCGTGCCGATTATGTACAGTTTCATGTCGGTCCCAAAAGAAAAACACCTGTACCATCTGAGTAAAAATTATATCTCGTCGTTTTTAGACTGGGTGGAAAATATCGTCGCCAACAAAAGAAAATACGTCTATATCGTCTATGCGCTGTTCCTTATTTTCAGCGTAATCGGGGTGTCACAGATGAAAGTTTCGGGAAGCCTTATCGGCGAGATGCCCAAAAGCGCCTCGTTTTTCAAGGACATCAATTTCTATGAGAAGGAATTCCACGGCGTGATGCCTTTGGAAATTATGATCAACACCAAACGCAAGAAAGGCGTGCTCAAATTATCGACGATCAAAAAGATGGATGAGCTGCAACAGACAATCGGTGAGATTCCGGAATTGTCAAAACCCGTCTCGGTCGTCAATCTCGTCAAATATTCCAAACAGGCGTATTACAACGGCAATCCCGAATATTACGATCTGCCGACGCCGCAGGAACAGGCTTTTATTCTTTCGTATGCCAAAAACGCCACAAAGAATTCCAAGGACAACCTGATGAAAAGCTATGTCGATTCGACCGGGCAATACGCGCGGATCACGACGTTTATGAAAGACATCGGCACGCAGGAAATGGCCCGGGTTGAAAAAAAGCTGCACAAAAAAATAGACGAGATTTTCCCCAAAGAGCGCTACGAAGTGACGCTCACCGGAAAGGCGCTCGTGTTCCAAAAAGGAACGGCCTATCTCGTAGACAACCTCATCGAGTCGCTCATTTTTGCGATTTTCGTGATCGCGGCGCTGATGCTGTATATGTTCCGTTCGTTTAAGATGATCATGGTTTCGGTGATTACGAATATTTTGCCATTGTGCATCACGTCGGGATTGATGGGCTATTTCGGCATTCCGCTGAAGCCTTCGACGATATTGGTTTTCAGTATCGCGTTTGGGATTTCGGTCGACAATGCGATACAGTTCATGGCCAAATACCGGCACGACCTGATCTTGAATAACGGCAGGGTGACGAAATCGGTGTTCAGTGCATTGCGCGAAACCGGCATCAGTACGTTTTACACCTCGATCGTCCTGATTTTCGGATTTGCGACGTTTACATTGTCGAGCTTTGGCGGAACGATTGCGCTGGGCGGATTGATCTC
>DATHGE010000288.1:0-4705 GCA_035317805.1 Flavobacterium sp.
TCCTCGCATGCGCCAAACATTTTGCAGCTTACGGGGCAGCAGAAGCCGGCCGCGATTACAATACGGTCGACTTATCTGAGCGTACTTTACGCGATTCTTATCTGCCGCCATTTAAGGCTGCTTTGGATGCCGGAGTGAAAACCTTTATGACTTCGTTCAACGAGATTTCGGGTATTCCCTCAACGGCCAACAAACATCTGCTGCGCGATATCCTTAAAGGCGAATGGAAATTCGATGGTCTGGTCGTTTCTGATTATACCGGTGTGAACGAGATGGTTGCGCACGGCTTTGCCAAAGACGACCAGGATGCGGCGCAATTGGCGATAAATGCAGGATTGGATATGGATATGGTTGGCGCGACCTATATGAATACGCTCAAAAAATCCTATGATGAAGGAAAAGTATCCCTGGCGGTAATCGACGATGCTTGTAAAAGGGTGCTTGACGTCAAATACGATTTGGGCCTGTTCGAAGATCCTTACCGTTATTCTGATGAAAAACGCGAAAAAGAAACCATCTACAAACCTGAATTTTTAGAGGCTGCTACAGATGTTGCCAGAAAATCACTGGTATTGCTCAAAAACAAGGACAACGTATTGCCACTCAAAAAAGACCAGAAGATCGCTTTCGTTGGTCCGCTTGTAAGCGATGAAGCGAATATTATCGGTTCCTGGGCAGCTTTGGGCGACCGCAGCGGTTATGCGACAAGCGTAAAAGAAGGTGTGACCAAATTGCTTGGGAATTCTGGTAAGATCACTTTCGACCAGGGCGTTGAAATCAAAGGAACAAAACGCGACATGATGCAGGCGGCGATCGCCAATGCCAAAAATGCAGATGTCATCGTAGCCGTCATGGGCGAAGCAGAAAATCAGTCGGGAGAAGCCGGCTCACAAACCAACATCGATTTACCGGGCTTGCAAAAAGAGTTTCTGGCGGAACTGAAAAAAACAGGTAAACCGATTGTTTTGGTCTTGATGAACGGCCGCCCGCTGACCTTATCGTGGGAGGATGAAAATATGGATGCCATACTCGAAACCTGGTGGTCAGGGACACGCGGCGGCGATGCGATTGCGCAGACTTTGTTTGGGGATAACAACCCGAACGGGAAATTGCCGATTTCGTTTCCGAGGAATGTCGGCCAAGTGCCGATTTATTACAACCATAAAAATACCGGCCGCCCGTATTTAGGGCTTTCAGACCCGGAACAGAAATACAAGTCGCGTTACACAGATGTAGATAACAGTCCGCTCTATGCTTTCGGTTATGGGTTGAGCTATACGACTTTCGCCTATTCGAACCTCAAAATCTCCAACAAGAAACCGAAGTTCAATGAGAAAATAAAAATCAGCGTTGACGTAACCAATACCGGAAATTACGATGGCGCCGAAGTGGTGCAGCTTTATGTAAAAGACCAGGTTGGTTCGGTAACAAGACCGGTGCGCGAACTCAAAGGTTTCGAAAAGATACAATTGAAGAAAGGGGAGAAGAGAACCGCAACGTTCGAACTCTCTTCCGAAGATTTAAAGTTCTATAACATTGACATGAAGAATGCAGCTGAGCCTGGCGATTTCGCAATATTTGTCGGCGGGAATTCAAATGCTGAATTACAAGAGAATTTTGAGTTAGTTAAATAATTGAGTTTCATGTTTTTGTTTAAGTGACCCTTCGGTAATTCTTTACTGGAGGGTTTTTTAAAAACTGAAAGCTTTTTTTAAGCTAATTTTACCATATAAAAAACCATTACATGAAATTCCTATTTTCTTTTTTATTCCTTTTTGCGATAATTTCTGCCGACGCGCAAAGCATCCAGTCGCCGTCAAAGCAAATCAGGGTCGACTTTAAATTGATCGATGGAAAGCCCTTTTACACAGTCACTTATAAAAGCAAACCGGTAATTAAAGAGAGCTCCCTTGGCATAATGCTCAAAGAGACAACCGATCTCGCTTCCGGTTTCACAATCGTCAGCAGCAATGCAACAACCGGCTATGAGGAATGGATGCCGGTCCTGGGCGAACAGTCAAAAATCATCAATAGCTACAGCGAGCTTACCATTGCCCTGAGCCAGGAAAAGACCAAAAGGAGGCTCAACATTATCTTCAGGGCTTATGATGAAGGTGTGGCTTTCCGTTATGAATTCCCAAAACAGTCCGGGCTGAATTATTTTATCATTTCGGATGAGGTTTCCCAATTCAATTTAACGGGCGACCATAAGGTTTTCTGGCTTCCGGGCGATTTCGACAGCCAGGAATATGTTTACAACGAAAGTAAAATATCCGAAATCGATACCGATAAGCTCAACCTGAACAACGGCATCGCGGTCAAATCCATCGGAGGGAAGTATGTCGTGCAATCGCCTTTGATGATGAAAACTGCCGACAACCTGTATCTCAATATTTTCGAGGCCGCAGTCGTGAATTATCCGGTGATGCATTTGGATGCCAATGTCAAAAACTTCCAATTAAGTGCGCATTTGGTTCCGAATGCGATTGGCGACAAAGCCTACCTGCAAACGCCGTGTGTTTCGCCCTGGCGGACGATCATGGTCAGCAGTGATGCACGCGACATCGTAGGTTCCAGGATGATCCTAAACCTCAATGAGCCTTGTAAATTGGACGATACTTCATGGATCAGACCGATGAAATATGTCGGAATCTGGTGGGAAATGCACGTCGGGAAATCAACCTGGGATTTGAGCGGCACACAGGATGCGACGCAAAAAAGTGTGGGCAAAAAACCGCACGGCGCCACAACGGAAAATACCAAAAAGTATATCGATTTTGCGGCCAAAAATGGTTTTGACGGTGTTCTGGTTGAAGGCTGGAATGTCGGCTGGGAAGACTGGTTCGGCAACTGGAAGGAAGAAGTGTTCGATTTCGTAACGCCGTATCCCGATTTTGACATCAAGGCGGTTACCGATTATGCTAAATCCAAAGGCGTTAAAATGATCATGCACAACGAGACTTCGGGCTCTGTCGCAAATTTTGAAAGGCACATGGACCGCTCGTTTGAAAACATGGTCAAATACGGCTATCCTGCGGTCAAAACGGGTTATGTGGGAAGGATTATCCCAAGAGGCGAATTCCACGATGGGCAAACGATGGTGAACCATTTCAATTATGCGGCAAGACGTGCGGCCGATTACAAACTCATGATCAACTCACATGAATCTTCGCGGCCAACGGGCTACAGCCGGACTTATCCGAATTATATCGCAGCCGAAGCGGCACGCGGAAACGAGTTCAACGCCTGGAGTACCGGAAATCCGCCTATGCACGAAACAATTTTGCCATTCACCAGATTGCTCGGAGGTCCGATGGATTACACGCCCGGAATCTTCGAAATCAAGATGAGCGCATACGACCCAAACAAAAAAGAACAGGTGCATACGACGCTCGCCAAACAGCTTGCGCTTTACGTCACGATGTATTCGCCGTTGCAGATGGCCGCCGATCTTCCTGAAAATTACGAGAAATATCCCGACGCTTTCCAATTCATCAAAGACGTCGCGCTCGATTGGGACGAAAGCAGATACCTCGAAGCCGAACCCGGAGATTATCTTACCGTTGTGAGAAAAACCAAAGGCAAAAATACCTGGTTCCTTGGGGCGATTACCGATGAGAATGCGAGAAAATCGACGATTGCACTGGATTTCCTTCCAAAAGGGCAAAAGTTTAAAGCGATCATTTATGAAGACGGGAAAGACGCCGACTGGCAGAAAAATCCCAAATCATATGCGATCAGGACTGTTGAAGTGACGTCCAAATCAAAAATCAATTTAAATTTAGCTCCGGGCGGCGGCACGGCCATCAGCTTCGAGCCAGCAAAATAAGACACAACCAGAAACTCAGCAACTCAGCTTCTCAGCAACTTTTTAATCATGAGCAATATCCTGCCATCCATTGCAAGCACTCGCTTTATTTTCTTTTCTTCTATATTGAAAAAGGAGCTCCTTGCGTCGCTATTTTCCAATAAGAAAAAAATAGAAAATAAATCCTCGTGGCTTTCCATTGCTGTCAGGGCTATGGCGGTCATCTCCATAATGGCATTTTCGGAAACCGTACAAGCCCAGCAAAAAACCTATTGCAACCCGATCAACATCGATTATGGTTATTGCCCGATTCCCAATTTTGTCACGCAGGGCAAACACCGCGCGACCGCCGATCCGGTGATTACTTTTTTCAAAGGCGAATATTACCTGTTTTCCACCAACCAATGGGGCTACTGGCATTCCAACGACATGCTCGACTGGAAATTCATCCCGCGTAAATTCCTGCGCCCGGAACACAAAGTGTATGACGAATTGTGTGCGCCTTCGCTTTCTTTCGTAAACGATACTTTACTTGTTGTTGGCTCTACGCAAGGCAAGGAATTTCCAATCTGGATGAGCAAAAATCCATCAACAGACGACTGGAAAGAGCTCGTCCACAAATCGGAAGCCGGTGCCTGGGATCCCTATATTTTCTGGGATAAGGAAAAGGATGAAGTGTATGAATATTACGGTTCCAGCAATGTTTATCCGATACACGGCGTCAAATTAAACAGGAAAACTTTCCAGCCCGAAGGCGAAGTCGCCGATCTGATTGCGCTTAACGATACCGAGCATGGATGGGAACGTTTCGGGGAAAACAACGACAACACTTTCCTCCAGCCCTTTATGGAAGGCGCTTTCATGACCAAACACAACAAGAAATATTACCTGCAGTAT
>DATHGE010000289.1:0-6399 GCA_035317805.1 Flavobacterium sp.
TTTTCTGAAATCCAAAGCCAGAAACCCGGTGGAAGCAACAGCAGGTAAACGACAACCGCCGTCAGTGCGAACCACGGAATCGGGTAAGCGATCAAAATCCCCAAATGGAAAAACACGCCGAGCAGGAAAAACGGGACGCGGAATCGTTTAAACCAAAACAGGAAAATAAAAACCGACTCGAAACACAAGACGAGATAACCCAGGAATTTAACGAGCCATTCCTGATTCAGGATAAAACTGGTATCGTTCCAAATCATCATCGGAAGGCTTGAAGGCAGCCACATTCCGAGTCCATCGGTCCACATCGGGCTGTCAGCCTTTCTGAAAACCGAATCGAAATACACCAATGCGATCGCGGCGAAAACCGGGATGAGATAATTGATTTCGAGAATCTTCCGGTCGGTTTTATACGGTCTTCCGATATTGGTATATTTCACTTTTTCCAAAAGGCTGTCTAATGAAAACACACGCGAAACCGGCATAAACAGCATCAGGAAATTGATTCCGATATAAGCGTAAAACACATGGTATTCGAAATTGGCGGCAGAACTGAAAATGATTACCGCAAATATGTAATTGACAATAGTGGCCAATCTGGTAAATAATCCGAGAAACAGCATCGCCAGGATAATGAACCAGAAAATAAAGATGTAAGTCACGTCGATGTCGCCGACATATCTGTATGGAACCGCATCGTAAATGAGGTGCCTGAATTTAAAAAGCTGCAGCACTTCTGCAAAAAGCACCAAAGTATAACACATCCTGAAAACGGAAAGGCCGAGCGCATCGACCTTATTATTGAATATTTTCTGAAAAGTGTCCTTTATCATGAGGCTTTTTTTAGAGTGGACTTACCATTTTACCGTTATAATTGTCCCGAGAATAATCAGTGCGAGGCCGATGACTTTCCCCGGCGTAAAGGTTTCTCCCAAAAAGAGTACGCCGATAATAAACACCAGCACCGGCGCCAGGCTCATAAACGGATAGGCTTTGGTGATTTCGAAATGCGTCATGGCCGCCATCCAGCAAAATGAGGCGATGAATGCCGACACAAATCCCGAAAAGATGTAAGGGTCGAAAACCGCTTTGAACAAAAACAGGATCTTTTCACCGAATGCGGCTGGCAGCGCACCCAACTGGCTCAGTCGCCATTTGAGGATGATCTGTCCGTAAACCGTAAAGGCAATAGTCGAGAAGATGTAAAAATACGGGTTCATTAGTGGTATTGTTTGTCGTAATATTTCTGGTATTCGCCCGAAGTGACGTTTTTGAGCCATTCCGAATTCGAGAGATACCAGTCGATGGTTTTCTCCAATCCCTGCTCAAAAGTCACCGAAGGTTCCCAGCCCAGTTCTTTATTGATTTTCGACGCATCGATCGCATAACGCAAATCGTGCCCCGGCCTGTCTTTCACGTAAGTGATCAGTTCGGCTGAAGTGCCCGGATTTCTGCCGAGCTTACCGTCCATAATCTTGCAGAGCAGTTTCACAAGGTCGATGTTCTGCCATTCGTTGAAACCGCCTATGTTATAGGTCTCATGATTTTTTCCTTCATGGAAAACCAGATCGATCGCGCGCGCGTGGTCTTCTACATAAAGCCAATCACGCGTATATTTCCCGTCGCCATAAACCGGCAGCGGCTTGTTGTTGATGATGTTGTTGATGAACAGCGGAATCAGTTTTTCGGGAAAATGATTCGGACCGTAATTATTCGAGCAGTTCGTAATCACATATGGCAATCCGTAGGTTTCGCCATAAGCGCGCACAAAATGGTCGGAGCTCGCTTTGGAAGCGGAATATGGGGAATTCGGATCATAAGCCGTCGTTTCGGTAAACAATCCTTCGGCGCCTAAACTTCCGTAAACCTCATCGGTACTGATGTGGTAGAAACGCTTGCCTTGCCTATTATCCTTCCAGATCGTTTTTGCGGCGTTGAGTAAATTCATCGTTCCAATCACGTTGGTCTTTACGAATGCGAGCGGATCTTCAATCGAACGGTCTACATGCGATTCGGCGGCCAAATGCACAACACCGTCAAACCGGTGCTCGCGGAACAATGCGTTGATAAAGGTTTCATCGACGATATCGCCTTTCACGAAAGTGTAGTTCGGCGCCTGGTCGATGTCGGCAATATTTTCAAGGTTTCCGGCATACGTGAGCAAATCCAGGTTATAGATCTGGCAATCCGGATAGTTTTTCACAAAACGCCTTACGACATGTGAGCCAATGAATCCGGCGCCTCCGGTGATAAGAATCTTTTTCATCTTCAGTAATTATTTAGAATAGAATCGTTTTACAGATTTCCGTCTACATTTTTTTTAAGAACGCCTTTTACGTCATAAAGAATCGATTTTTCCTTTCGCAATTTTTCCAAATCGAGCGTCAGGAATTCCTTATGCGCCACGCCGAGCACAATCGTATCGAAAGTGTCCGAAGGCAGCTCGTTGGTGGTTTCAATTTTATATTCGTGCATCACTTCCGCAGGATTCGCCCATGGATCGTAAATGGTCATATTGACCTCATAATCCTTCAGGGCACGAATCACATCGACGATTTTCGTGTTGCGCACATCCGGACAATTTTCCTTGAACGTAATGCCGAGCAGCAGAATATTGGAACCGTTCACCTTAATCCCTTTCTTGATCATCAATTTCACGACCTGCGACGCGACGTATTCACCCATGCTGTCGTTGAGCCTTCTTCCGGCAAGGATGATTTCGGGATGGTAACCCATTTCTTGTGCTTTCTGTGCGAGGTAATACGGATCGACGCCGATACAATGTCCGCCGACGAGTCCGGGTTTGAAAGGAAGGAAATTCCATTTCGTCCCCGCGGCTTCCAAAACCGCATGCGTATCGATTTCGAGAATGTTGAAAATTTTCGCGAGTTCGTTTACAAAAGCGATGTTGATATCGCGCTGCGAATTCTCGATCACTTTTGCCGCTTCGGCCACTTTAATCGATGGCGCGAGATGTGTTCCGGCGATGATGACGGATTTATAAAGATTGTTGACTTTCTGCCCGATTTCGGGCGTAGAGCCGGCGGTCACTTTTAATATCTTTTCGACAGTGTGCTCTTTGTCTCCCGGATTGATCCTTTCGGGAGAATAGCCTGCGAAGAAATCGGAGTTGAATTTGAGTCCGCTAACGCGCTCCAGAACCGGAATGCATTCTTCCTCAGTCACACCCGGATAAACCGTAGATTCATAAATCACGATGTCGCCTTTCTTCAAGACTTTCCCGACGGTTTCGCTCGATTTGTAAAGCGGCGTCAGGTCGGGCCTGTTATTTTTATCTACCGGCGTCGGAACGGTAACAATGTAATAATTGCAATCCTTAATATCGTCGAGGTTGTCGCTGCAGAAAAGCCCGTTGTCGTCGGAAACTTCCGTTTTGAGGACCGCTTTGAGATCGGCGTCGGCAATTTCGAGCGTGTGGTCTTTCCCGGAGCGGAGTTCGCCAATTCTTTTCTGATTGATATCAAATCCCACTACTGGATATTTAGTAGCAAAAAGCCGTGCTAATGGCAAACCGACATATCCCAATCCGATGATGGCAATTTTGATATTCATGGGTATTTTTTTTGTTGGTTAGGAGCCGATGGATTGGTATACAAATCCGATCGCTCTCAATTTTGCTTCGTTCAACAGGTTCCTTCCGTCAAAAATAAATGCCGGTTTTTGCATGTTGTCGTATATTTTCTGCCAGTCGTAATGGATAAATTCGTCCCATTCGGTCATAATAGCAATCGCATGTGCGCCTTTACAGGCTTCGTACGGATTTTCGTAGACCTTTACATTTTTACGGTTTTTTTCGGCGCTTCTGGTTTCGAGATAATCGAGATCAGAAAACACCTGTTCTTCGCCCACTTTCGGATCGAAAACCGCAATTTTCGCCTGTTCGTTTATGAGATCGTTGGCAACATAAATCGCCGCAGATTCCCTGGTATCGTTCGTGTCTTTTTTGAAAGCCCAGCCAAGGGAAGCGATTTTCTTATCGGCGACCGTATTGTAAAGCGTGCTTACGATATTATTGGCAAACCTTCTTTTCTGGTGGTCGTTCATGATAATCACCTGTTCCCAGTAATCGGCAACCTGCGTCAGCCCGAATGATTTGGAAATATAAACCAGATTCAGGATGTCCTTTTGGAAACAGGAACCTCCAAAACCTACCGAAGCCTTGAGGAATTTGGGTCCGATCCTGCTGTCCATCCCGATGGCCCGCGCCACTTCATTGACATTGGCACCGGTTTTTTCGCAAAGTTCCGAAAGTGCATTGATGGAGGAAACACGCTGCGCCAAAAAGGCATTCGCGGTCAGTTTCGACAATTCAGACGACCAGACATTGGTGGTCAGGATGCGTTCGCGCGGCACCCAGTTGGCATAAATTTCGACCAAAGCATTGATGGCTTTCTGTCCATCTTCGGTTGTATCGCCGCCGATGAGCACGCGATCCGGGTTGATTAAATCCTCAACAGCGGTTCCTTCTGCAAGGAATTCCGGATTGGAAAGGATTTGGAACTGCACGCCGTTTCCGGTATGGTCGAGGATGCTTTTGATCGCTTCGGCGGTGCGTACCGGAAGCGTTGATTTTTCAACGACAATTTTATCGTCTTTCGAAACCCTTGCAATCTGTCTTGCGCAAAGTTCGATGTATTTGAGATCGGCTGCCATTCCTTTTCCGGAGCCGTATGTTTTTGTAGGTGTGTTTACCGATATGAAAATAATCTGTGCTTCGTGGATGGCTTTCTCGACATTCGTAGAAAAAAAGAGATTCCTTCCCCTGGACTCCCCGACAATTTCGCTGAGTCCGGGTTCGTAAATCGGGATATTATTGATATCGGCATCATTCCACGATGCGATCCTTTCTTCATTCAAATCGACGACAGTCACTTCTATATCAGGGCATTTTTGTGCGATAACAGCCATCGTTGGTCCTCCGACATATCCGGCTCCAATACAGCAAATTTTTGTAATTTTCATTATATTCTTGTTTCTGTTTTATTAATTCAATTCGGCACTATTTGAGGTTGTGCCAGTACCATTTTACGGCTTCCTTCAATCCGTCACTGATGGAAAATTTGGGATCGTAGCCCAATAATTCCTTTGCCTTTTCGATGCTGGCCAGCGAATGCGGAATATCTCCGGAACGCTCCGGTCCGTAAATCACAGGGACTTTTGCAATTTCAGGATCGAACGCCGACAAATATTCCTTCAGGTACGCCACAAGATTGTTGAGCGTATTCCTGTCGCCATAAGCGGTATTGTAAACGGTGTTGACGGCGTTCGGGTTTTTCGTCGCCATCGCCAGTTCATTCATCATGATCACATTATCGATATAGGTAAAATCGCGGCTGTAATTCCCGTCGCCGTTGATTACCGGGCTTTCATGCTGCATCAGTTGCATCACAAATTTCGGAATCACAGCGGCATAGGCGCCGTTCGGGTCCTGTTTTCTTCCAAAAACATTAAAATAACGCAGCCCGATGGTTTCGATGCCGTAAGTTTTACTGAAAATTTCAGCATACAATTCATTCACATATTTTGTAATCGCATAAGGCGAAAGCGGTTTCCCGATCTTATCTTCCACTTTCGGAAGATTTTCTGAATCGCCGTATGTAGACGAGCTCGCCGCATAAACAAAGCGTTTCACCTTAGCGTCCCGGCTCGCCACCAGCATGTTGAGAAAACCCGAAACATTGACATCATTGGTAGTCACCGGATCATTTATCGAGCGCGGCACCGAACCCAAAGCGGCCTGATGCAACACATAATCGACGCCTTCAACAGCAGCCTGGCAATCGGAAAGATTCCGGATGTCGCCTTCAATGAGCGTAAAATTTTTATTGCCGTTACATGCCGCAAGATTGTGGCGATGCCCTGTGGCAAAGTTGTCGAGGCAAACCACGCGATGCCCTTTAGAAAGGAAATATTCGCAAAGATTCGAGCCAATAAAGCCTGCGCCTCCGGTAATCAATATGTTGTAGTTGCCTTCGCTTGTCATCATTTTCCTTATCTTCTAAAAAGCTTTGCAAGTAGTTTCTGTACAAAATTCTGCGACCTCGCATCCTCATGATAACCGCTCGCATAGTTGCCGTAGCCGTAACCGTAACCATATCCGTAGCCATAGGCCGTACCGTATTTGGCTTTGTTCTCATATCCGTTGAAAATGATGCTGATATTGTTGAGTTCACCTCTTTTCTGCCTGTTGTTGAGCAAGGTCACCATGTCTTTTTTGGTGTAATTCTGTCTCATGATATACAAGGTGACATCGGCGTATTCTGCAAGTTCGATCGCATCGGAAACCAAACCAACCGGCGGCGTGTCGAGGATAATATAATCGTATCTTGATTTGAGTTCGACCATCAGTTCCTTCATGCTTTCGCCGATAATGAGCTCGGA
>DATHGE010000290.1:0-7915 GCA_035317805.1 Flavobacterium sp.
CTCGGTTTTTGTCCCGGCATGGAAAACAATCGAGCCTTCTACGTTTTCAATACCCGAAATCACTTTCCCTTTTTCATAATCTTCGGGATAACCGCCTGAAACGACCATAATCGTTGTGGCACTTCTTGCATCGATTTCCAAAGTCACTTCGTCCAGTTTTTGTGCGGCAACCGCCCGGAACAATTCGACCAGATCGGATTTCAGTCTCGGGATTACGACTTCCGTTTCGGGATCGCCCATCCTGACGTTGTATTCGATCACGATCGGTTCGCCTTTTACATTGATCAGTCCGATAAAGACAAAACCTTTATACGGAATATTGTCTTTTTGCAAACCGGCAATCGTCGGCTTTACAATTCGCGTTTCTATTTTCTCCAGCAAAATCGCGTCTGCAAACGGAACCGGCGAAACTGCGCCCATTCCGCCCGTATTCAAGCCCGTATCGCCTTCGCCGATGCGTTTGTAATCTTTCGCTGTCGGAAGGATTTTGTAATTTTTCCCGTCGGTCAAAACAAAACAGCTCAGTTCGATTCCGTCCAGAAATTCCTCAATCACAACCTTTGAACTCGCTTCTCCGAACTTTTCATTCACGAGCATATTGCGCAATTCGTCCTGCGCTTCTTTTAAATCGGATACAATCAGAACGCCTTTTCCGGCGGCCAAACCGTCTGCTTTTAACACATAGGGCGGACTTAAAGTTTCGAGGAATTTGCAGCCATTTTCAACGGTCTCTTTTGTGAAACTGTCGTAAGCCGCGGTCGGGATTTGATGCCTCACCAGAAATTCCTTGGCGAATTCCTTGCTGCCTTCGAGTTGCGCGCCCAATTTTGACGGACCGATAACGGGAATGTCTTTCAACGCTGCATCATCTGCAAAAAAATCAAAAATGCCTTTTACCAAAGGATCTTCGGGACCAACAACGACCATATTTACCTTTTCCGCCAAAACGAAATCTTTGATGGCATCGAAATCCATCGGGCTGATGTTGACATTTGTGGCGATTTCTTCCGTTCCGGCATTTCCCGGTGCGACGAAAAGTCTGGAGCAGTGTGCGCTTTGGAGCATTTTCCAGGCCAGGGCATGTTCCCTTCCGCCGGATCCTAAAAGTAAAATTGTCATGGTGTAGCTGTAAGTTGTGCGGCACAAAAATACTTGCTTTTGGACGGAAAAAATAATTAATTTTTAAAAAAGTGCGGGGGAACGGCGGATAGTTAGCGGTAAATATTATTTTTGATGAAAATTACTTTCACCGTGCTTAAAATTTTCGACTTTTCCCTGAAACTGAACGGTTTTCCCATCGGAAAAGCCAAGGAAAAACTGGCCGAAATTTTGGCCGTTCCCGAAAAAGATTATACCGATTTCACTTCAGAAAAGAAACGCGAAATCGCACAGTTCCATCTCGATAAAAATCCGTTTTACAGGGAATTAGTTGGAAAATCTACTTTCACAAACTGGGAAGATTTGCCGGTCATGAAAAAATCGGATTACCAAAGACCTTTAGATCAAAGGCTTTCCGAAGGTTATTCGCAAAAAACGGTTTATATCAATAAGACTTCTGGCTCGAGCGGCGATCCTGTTGTGTTTGCCAAAGACAAACCGTATCATGCGCTGATCTGGGCGAATATCATGCGGCGTTTTGGCTGGTACGGCATCGATTTTAACCATTCTTTCCAGGCTCGGTTTTATGGAATGCCCGTTGATTTTATCGCCAACACCAAATTGCGTTTCAAGGACATCCTGGGCCGGCGTTACCGTTTCAATATTTTTGATTTTTCAGATGCCGGGATTGAGAAGATGATTTTGAAATTCAGGAAAACCAAATTCGATTACATCAACGGCTATACGAGTTCAATCGTGATGGTCGCGAAATATTTACAGCAAAGGAAACTGGTTTTAAAAGACATCTGCCCAACATTGAAAGTCTGCATCGTCACTTCCGAAATGCTTTTTGAAGCAGACAAGATCCTGCTCGAAAAACACCTCGGCATTCCGGTGGTCAATGAATATGGTGCGTCCGAACTTGACGTAATCGCTTTTCAAAATCCAAACGCCGAATGGCTGGTGAATGCCGAAACCTTATTTGTGGAAATCCTTGATGGAAACGACCATCCGCTTCCGAATGGAAAAGAAGGCCGGATTGTTGTGACCAGCCTGTACAATTTTGCGCATCCGTTCATCAGATATGATGTGGGCGATTACGGAATCCTCGATGAGAAAAGCACACCCAAAAAACCCATCCTCAAAAAACTCATCGGAAGAACCAATGACTTCGCCATTTTGCCAAGCGGAAAAAAACCGGCCGGGATGACCTTCTATTCCATCACCAAAAAACTATTTGGGGACGACGGAAATGTCAAGGAATTTGTGATAAAACAAACAAAATTAGATACTTTTGAAATCGAATATACGAGTGAAAATCCGCTGACGGAAACTGAAATCACAGTGATGGAAAAAGTCTTCGCCGATTTCCTTGAACCCGGACTGACGTACCTCTACCACCGCAAAATGGTTCTCGAAAGAAGCAAAAGCGGCAAGCTCAAGCAGTTTGTTTCACTCCTAAAACAACCCGAATGACACGAGCGCAGCGACTGCATGAGACAAATAAAAATCAATAATTAAAATCGAATGACACGAGCGCAGCGACTGCATGAGACCTTTAAAAATCAATAATAGAAACGAATGAAAATCACCATAGTCGCCGGCGCACGCCCGAATTTCATCAAGATCGCCCCAATTATCAAGGCGATTGAAAAAAAACAGCGTGAGGGCGCGAAGGTTTCTTTCCGCCTCGTCCACACCGGCCAGCATTACGACAAAAACCTCAGCGATACTTTTTTTGAAGAGCTCAATATTCCGATGCCGAACAGCAACCTCGAAGTCAAGAGCGGTTCGCAATCGGAACAGACGGCGGCGATCATGATTGCTTTCGAACAGGAACTGATTGCGAATCCGTGCGATCTGGTTTTGGTGGTTGGCGATGTCAATTCGACGATGGCCTGTGCGATCGTAGCCAAAAAAATGAACCTCAAAGTGGCGCATGTCGAAGCCGGAATCCGCTCGGGCGATATGACGATGCCCGAAGAAATCAACCGGATTGTAACCGACAGCATTTCGGATTATTTCTTTACGACTTCCACCTGGGCGGGCGAAAATCTGCTCCGATACGGAACGGACAAAAGCAAAATCCATTTTGTCGGCAATGTCATGATTGATACGCTGACGCAGAATTTGGGTCGGATCACCAAGCCTGATTTCTGGGACAAATACGACCTCGAAAAAGACAATTACATTGTCCTCACTTTGCACCGTCCATCGAATGTAGATCAGGAAAAATCATTGCACAATCTACTCCTCGGCATCGACGCTTTGGCGAAAGATAAAAAAGTCATTTTTCCGGTGCATCCGCGAACCAAGGCGATTCTGGAAAACACCAACATCAATTTCAAAAACATCATGTATGTCGAACCGCAGGGCTACCTCAGTTTCATGTACCTGATTAAAAACAGTTTTGCCGTGATTACGGATTCGGGTGGGATTTCTGAGGAAACGACGGTGCTCGGGATTCCGTGCTTTACGATGCGGACAACGACAGAAAGACCCGAAACGCAAACCATCGGCACCAATGTTCTGGTCGGAATTTCAATTGAAAACCTCGAAAAGCAATTTAGATTATTCCTCGAAGACGGCAAACGCGAAAGCGGCATCCCCGAACTTTGGGATGGCAGGGCTTCCGAACGCATTATCGACATTCTTTTAACGCTGTAATTTTGATGGAAGACATCCTGATCATATCCAATTACTATCCGCCCGAAAAAGGCGCTGCGGCCAACCGTATTGAGCAATTGGCTTTGAAGCTGAACCGACACAATTATAATGTTTCCGTGGTCTGTCCGTTGGCGAATTATCCGAAAGGCGAAGTTTTCGCGGCGTATAAAGGGAAATTTTCGGTAAAGGAAAATCTTGACAACATCACGGTTTCGCGGCTTTGGATTTATCCGAGCATCAGCAAGAACATTTTTAAAAGAATACTTTCCATTTTATCTTTTGCGGTCGGATTGTTCTTTTACCTGTTGTTGAAGAAAACGCCTAAGAAGGTCATCGTTCAATCGCCGCCGTTATTGCTTTCGTTTATTTCAGTCTTCGTGCTTTCGCTTAAAGGCAGAAAAATAATCCTCAATGTTTCCGATTTGTGGCCGTTGGCGGCGATTGAACTCAACGCCCTGAAAGTGGGTTCGTTTTCACATAAAGTGTCATTGTTTCTCGAGAAATTCATTTACAGGAAAGCGACTTTGATTTTGGGGCAATCGAACGAAATCATTACACACATCCGTCAGATTTTCCCCGAAAAGCCTTGTTACCTGTACCGCAATTTTCCGGACCATCAGATCGAGAATTTCAAAATCCAAAGCGACGGCAATCCTAAAATCAAAATGTTCTACGCCGGATTACTTGGCGTGGCGCAGGGCGTTTTGGAAGTGTGCGAGAAAATGGATGTAACGGATTTAAATATCGAATTCCATATTTTTGGCGATGGCGCCGAGAAAGTACAGATTGAACATTACATCAAAACGCATCGGGAAAAAAACATCGTTTACCACGGCATGCTCGAGCGCAATGAACTCCTAAAAAGACTGGCTTCGTTTGATGTGGCTTTGGTTCCGCTGCAGACGCGCATTTACGGTTCGGTGCCATCGAAGATTTTCGAATACAGTGCGCTGGGAATTCCGATCCTTTATTTTGGCGGAGGTGAAGGCGAAAATATCGTCAACGAAAATAATCTGGGCTGGGTGGCGAATGTGGAAGATTTCGGGCATCTGAATCATGTCCTTATGGAAATTTCAACTCTTGGGAAATCGGAAATACAGCGGCTTCGCAAAACGGTTTTCGAGCAATCCAAAAACCATTTCAACCTGGAAGTGCAGATTCGGAAGCTCATCGATGAAAGTGTTTTCTAGTAGGCTTTTTCTTCGCCCTTGAAGATATTAATCACCGTTTGGACGATGATTTTAAGGTCTAAAATAATCGACCAGTTTTCGATATAAAAGACATCATATTTGATCCGGTTAATCATGTCCTCATCGGTTTCGATTTCACCACGGAAACCACGAACCTGCGCCAATCCGGTAATCCCGGGCTTTACATAATGGCGCACCATGTATTTCTTGATCTTATTCCCATAGGCTTTATTCTGCGACCAAAGGTGCGGACGCGGACCGACCACTGACATTTCCCCGACCAATACATTCAAAAACTGCGGCAGTTCGTCGATGCTGGTCTTGCGCATGAATTTTCCGATCCTGGTAACGCGCGGGTCATTTTTTGAGGCTTCTTTCTCTGTTGTTTTGTTGAGCTTCATCGAGCGGAATTTATAACAGAAAAACTCCTTTTCTTCCAATCCCGGACGGCCCTGGCGGAAAAATATTGGCCCTTTCGATTCGATTTTTATAAGGAATGCCAAAACCGGAACAAGCCACGACAATAGAAAAATCATCACAAACAAAGAGAACACAATGTCGAAGCCGCGTTTGACCACTTTAATCAAAGGCTGGTGGAGTTGCGTTTTCTGCAGCGAAAGTACCGGGAAAAGTTCGTAGTAATCGATCTTTAGGTTCTTCGAGAAGATTTCCTTGGCATCCGGGATGAACTTGATCGTGATCTCATTCTCATCTGAAAATTCCACCAAATCCTTGAGCTGGTCGTTTGAAATCTCATTGAGCGAGCAATAAATCTCATCGATTTTCTGTTCGATTACGAACGGTCTGAGCGCGTCGAGTTTCCCAATAATATTGGCGTTGCTTTTCTTATCGGAGAAAAATCCGAAGAAGCGGTAACCGTAATCGTTGCGGTTTTCAAAAACTTCCTTAAGCCTGATTGCTTCGGGTGTGTAGCCAATAATTACGGCATTCCGGAAATTGCTTCCGGTAATGATCCGGTATTTCTTCAGGTAATAAAAAAGCAGGTATTTAAAGATAATGATCAGCACAAAACTGCTCACCATAAACCATGCGATGGCGGTGCCGCTAAAAATGACTTCTTTGGAAAAAGGAAAAAATGCAATGGTTACCAGCAGGAACAGAATACCCTGCTTGAATATTTTGGATGCGATTTCGACTGGTGTCGTAAACCGAAAAACCTCATAGAATTTGACAAACACAGCGACAAGCCCCCAAACGATAGTCTGGTACAGGAGATAATAAACGAAATTCAGTCCGAGTTCCTCAAGGAAATACAGGCTTAACAACGTAATCACCATAAGATCGAAAGCGATGCTTATAGGCCGTATGTATTTCGAATATCTTCCTTTATGCTGTGAAACCATGCTAGTGAATATATCCTGTGAAATCCTTGTGCTCTTCTTTTAAAAGCGCTTCTGTTGACAATGATTTGAAATATTCGTAGGTGATTTTCATCCCTTCGCTTCGCGATACTTTGGCTTCCCAACCGAGGATGGCTTTCGCTTTTGTCGTGTCAGGCTGTCTTTGTAAAGGATCATTAATTGGCAAAGGATGGTATACCACTTTTTGATTGGTTCCTGTTAATTTGATGATTTCGTCGGCAAAATCCTTGATTGTGATTTCGTCCGGGTTACCGATGTTTACCGGATACACGTAATCGGAATGCAGCAGCCTGAAAATCCCTTCCACCTGATCGTCGACATAGCAAAACGAACGCGTTTGCATTCCGTCGCCAAATATCGTAAGGTCTTCCCCGCGCAGCGCCTGTCCGATAAAAGCCGGAATAACACGACCGTCGTTGAGTCGCATCCTTGGGCCGTAGGTATTGAAGATCCGGACGATTCTGGTTTCCACGCCATGAAAAGTATGGTAGGCCATCGTGATGGATTCCTGGAACCGCTTGGCTTCGTCATAAACGCCTCTTGGGCCGATCGTGTTTACGTTTCCGTAATATTCTTCGGTTTGCGGGTGCACGAGCGGATCGCCGTAAATTTCAGATGTTGATGCGATAAGGATCCTGGCTTTTTTGACTCTGGCCAATCCAAGTAAATTATGCGTACCCAAAGAGCCGACTTTTAAAGTCTGGATTGGGATTTTGAGATAATCTATCGGGCTTGCCGGCGAAGCAAAATGCAGGATGTAATCCAATTCGCCCGGAATATGGACGAATTTGGTGATATCGTGGTGGTAAAATTCGAAGTTTTTGTCCTTGAAAAGATGCTCGATGTTTTTGAGATCCCCGGTAATGAGGTTGTCCATCCCGATGACGAAGTAGCCTTCTTTGATGAAACGGTCGCACAAATGGGAACCCAGGAAGCCCGCAGCTCCCGTAATCAGTATTCTTTTCATAGTTTCTTTATTCTTGTTTGATAGTAATTTTTGGGAAACCAGAATTAAAAAGGCAGTACATCAACGTAAAAAAAATAATGCCGCGTTGCCTTGATAAAAATGATTCTGTCAAAAATAAACTTATCATTAGAATTGCGAAAGAAATATGGATAAAATCTTTACTCTTAAATGCGTTTTTAGTGTTAATTATTAGCATTGCTAGCAGAAAGAGCAGCCCAAAAATGCCCAATTCTGCAAAAATCTGTATGTATTCGTTGTGGAAATTTTTATTCTGGTAGCCATCCACAGTCTCATTTCCGGAGAAAACCGTGTGTTCCGCAGCCTTTTCGGCAATCTTAAAATCGGTTGCATTAAGCCCGTAGCCCGTGAACAAAATCGGGTCTTCCTGAAGCATTTCGGTGAAAATCCGAATTTGGTATACCCGGAATGCCGTGCCCGGAAAATAATCGTTGGCGTTAAATCGCTCCTGCGACCATGCCTGCGGAACGCTAACGTTGTAAACCTTGTGAGCCTCCGTGCCTATTTCGTTATTGGTGGTTTTAGTAGCAGCATTCGACTCGACTTCGATCAGGAACCGGTCGGCGATTTTTCCCTTAAACAGCAATGCGGCC
>DATHGE010000291.1:0-3983 GCA_035317805.1 Flavobacterium sp.
ATTCTATTCATGGTCAGGCGGAATCCAAAATAAAACTCAGCATCTACGAATCCACGAAATACATCAACACAACTGATGGGAATACTCAAAATCAGCAGGAATATTACTCTGATCAACTTGCCGATTTTAATTCACACATCACTGGGGCGCGTTTGAACGATTCAATTGCAGCAGCCCAGAACGATGAATTTATTTTCGACAAAGCCGAACAATCGGAAACCGTTACCACGAATGGCGTAGAAACGACGAACAAAATTGCCCCCCAGATGAAGCTGACGCTCGATAAAGAGTTTTTTGCCGCAAAATTATTATCGCCGGCCGCAGCCGGGAAACTGGTGAGCAACGATATATTTAAGAATTATTTCCGCGCCCTACATTTCAAAGTGGAACAGCATGATTCAGATCAGGGCCAACTCGCTATGCTGAATTTTGCAGCCGGGAAAATCACCGTAAAATATACGCAGTTCAAAACAAAACCAACGACGGCTGTGCCTGTGCCTGAGCGGGAAGATGAAACCATTGTCCTGAAACTGACAGGAAATACGGTCAATTTATTCGAATTGACTGAAAACCCCGATTATTTAACAGCGATTACTTCACCTAACGCTACGCTTGGCGACAAGAAATTGTACCTCAAAGGCGGACAGGGTTCGATGGCGGTGCTGGAGCTTTTCAAACAACCGGGTGAACTCGAAGCCCTCAGGGCAACGAACAAAAAATGGCTTATTAACGACGCCAGCATTACATTCTATATTGACGATTCCGATGATGGCATGAACCATACCTTAGGCGGAGGCAAAAAAGCTGTTGAGCCAAACAGGATTTATCTCTATGATCTCAATAACAAAACGGCCCTGTTGGATTATTATACGGACTCCTCAATAAGTGGTAACCCAAAGTTGTCTAAAAGCGCATACGGCGGGATTATCGAAAAAGTTTCTTCCGATCCTGAAGCCAGGGGAACAAAATATAAAATCAGGCTGACCAACCACGTCAGGAACTTAATAGCAAACGATACGCTGACCAACGTCAGATTGGGATTGGTTGTCACCGAAGACATCAACGATATCATCAACCTGAGGCAGGTTAACAAAAACCTGAAGACTCCAAAAACGCTTCCGCAGAGTCAAGGTTTTGACGCATTTACAATCAATGCAATACCGCAGATGTCCGGGATAAATCCATTGGGAACGGTATTGTGGGGAACTTCTTCGGCAGTTGCAGAAGACAAAAAAATAAAACTTATCATTCATTATACAAAACCTAATTAATCAAAAATTATGTGTGGAATTGTCGGATATATCGGATTTAGAGAAGCATACCCAATTGTAATCAAAGGCCTGAAAAGACTGGAATACAGAGGCTATGACAGTGCCGGAGTAATGATTTATGATGGCAAGGATTTGAAACTCTCCAAAACAAAAGGAAAAGTTTCCGATCTCGAAGAAAAAGTAAAAGAAATCACTACCAATGGAAACATCGGTATCGGGCATACGCGTTGGGCAACCCATGGTGTACCGAATGATATCAATTCGCACCCACACGTTTCAAATTCAGGAAATCTGGTGATCATCCACAACGGGATCATTGAGAATTATGCGCCGTTGAAAAAAGAGTTGATCAAAAGGGGTTATGTTTTCCATTCAGATACCGATACCGAGGTTTTGGTGAATCTGATTGAGGAAGTACAGAAAAAAGAAAACCTGAAGCTCGGAAAAGCCGTACAGGTTGCTTTGAACCAGGTAATCGGCGCTTATGCAATCTGTGTTTTCGACAAACAAAAACCGGATGAAATCGTTGCGGCCCGTTTGGGAAGCCCGCTTGCGATCGGAGTTGGGAAGGATGAGTTTTTCGTCGCTTCTGATGCTTCCCCGTTTATCGAATACACTTCGAACGCGATTTATCTGGAAGATGAGGAAATGGCCATCATTCACCTCAACAAACCATTGAAAATCAGAAAAATAAAAGACGATTCACTCGTAGATCCTTATGTACAGGAATTGCAGATGAACCTCGAGCAGATTGAAAAAGGCGGTTACGACCATTTCATGCTCAAAGAAATATACGAACAGCCAAACGTAATTAAAGATACCTATCGCGGAAGGCTTCATGCCAATGAAGGCATCATCCAGATGTCGGGCGTGGAAGACAATCTTGAAAAATTCCTCAACGCGCAAAGGATATTAATCGTAGCCTGCGGAACTTCATGGCATGCAGGTTTGGTGGCAGAATACATTTTCGAAGAATTCACAAGGATTCCGGTGGAAGTGGAATATGCTTCCGAATTCCGTTACAGGAACCCGATCATCAACCCGGGCGATGTCGTTATCCCGATTTCACAATCCGGGGAAACCGCCGATACTTTGGCCGCAATCAAATTGGCTAAAGAAAAAGGCGCATTCGTTTTTGGCGTTTGTAATGTGGTCGGTTCGTCCATTTCAAGAGAAACACATGCGGGTGCTTATACACACGCCGGACCTGAAATCGGAGTGGCTTCTACAAAAGCATTCACCACACAGATTACTGTGTTGACCATGATTGCGCTGCGTCTGGCTAAGGCCAAAGGCACGCTGTCCAACTCGGATTTCCACAGGTATTTGCAGGAACTCGAAATCATCCCCGAAAAAGTAGCCGAGGCATTGCTGACAAACGACAAAGCCAAAGAAATCGCCGCAATTTTTAAAGACGCGCCGAATTGTCTTTACCTGGGAAGAGGTTATAATTTCCCGGTTGCCCTTGAAGGTGCACTCAAATTAAAAGAGATTTCCTATATCCACGCCGAAGGTTATCCAGCCGCCGAAATGAAACACGGCCCGATTGCTTTGATCGATGAGCACATGCCGGTTATCGTCATCGCGCCAAGACAAGGACATTATGACAAGGTCGTGAGCAACATCCAGGAAATCAAGTCGAGAAGCGGAAAAATTATAGCAGTCGTAACTAAAGGAGATACGCAAGTGCGCGATTTGGCCGATTATGTAATCGAAATTCCGGACACGACGGATGCGTTGTCACCACTTTTGACGACAATTCCACTGCAGCTTTTGTCTTACCACATCGCCGTGATGAGAGGTTGTAATGTGGATCAGCCGAGAAATCTGGCAAAATCGGTTACGGTAGAATAGATTTTTTAAAATTCAGATAGCAAAAAGCGGGATTATTTCCCGCTTTTTTTGTTAGAAAACGTTTTCGTAAAATATTTTTATTGTGATTAATACAATTTTTCACGCATTTAATATGTATGCATAGTATTTTTTACAGCTTTATAACAAAAACGTTAACAAAAATTTAATAATCTATAAATATCAAATAAACAATGAATATTTAATTTGTTTGATGATTATTAAATTTATTACCACATTTTCTGTTAATACTAAAAATATTTGTATTTTGGCTTCATAAACCAACAAAAACAAAACCCAATGAAAATGTACTTATTTATTTTGTCATTGTTTTTTTGCGGCATCACTTATGCGCAGACTACAGTTACAGGTTCAGTTACAGATGGTAACAACCAGCCTGTCCCGGGAGCAAACGTAAAAGTTTCGGGAGAAAGTGCTGGAACCGTAACGGATAATGATGGGAATTTTATCCTCACATCTTCCAAAACGCCACCATTTTCAATCGAAATTTCCAGTGTGGGATACGGTTCGAAAACCGCGCAGGTCCAGTCAAACAACCAAAAGCTAAGCATCAGGCTAAGCGATCAGGAAAACAAACTGGATGAAATCGTAGTTTCGGCTTCAAGAACCCCGGAAAGGGTAATCGAATCCCCGGTGACAATCGAAAGGATGAATGTGCAGCAAATCAAAAGTACAACCGCGGCCTCCTATTATGACGGCCTAGAAAACCTCAAGGAAGTACATTTCAATACCAGCAGTTTGTCGTTCAAATCAATCAATACGCGTGGATTCTCGACCGTAGCCAATACCCGTTTCATGCAGCTTGTTGACGGAATGGACAACTCTTCTCCGGCTTTGAAC
>DATHGE010000292.1:0-4835 GCA_035317805.1 Flavobacterium sp.
TAAATTTTTAGCGAGAATCGCTTCCTTAGGAACTTTGAATCCCCATTTTCTGGCATGTTCCAAACCTTCAAAATGGGTCTTGAAAGGCAGGTTGTTTCCGATAATCGAATACAATAAACAATCAAGCGGCCGTTTGGCAACTTCTGTGCTGTCCTGCAATTTCAGGCTTCCCGAAGCGGTATTCCGTGGATTAGAATAAGGCGCCTCTCCTATCTCTATGAGTTCCTGGTTCATCTTTTCGAATCCGGCAAACGGCAGGATGATTTCGCCGCGGATGTCGAATTTGTCCGGAAAGTCATTTCCTTTCAGATGCAGCGGAATCGACTTGATCGTTTTGATATTATTGGTTACCTCATCGCCCTGAAAGCCATCGCCGCGCGTTAGGGCGCGTTTGAGCTTGCCATTTTCGTACGTCAGGCTCATCGATGCGCCGTCATATTTGAGTTCGCACGTGAATTCGAGCGGGACATTTCCGAGCGCTTTCTGGATGCGGATTTCCCAATCGGCCAAATCTTCCTTGGAGTAAGAGTTGTCAAGCGAGTACATTCTCGTTTCATGCGCAATCGTCTGGAAATTCTTGGTAATCATGCCGCCGACTCTTTGCGTCGGGGAATTCTCGTCGAACAAATCGGGGTTTTCGCTTTCGAGTTGTTGGAGTTCCTTGAGTTTGATATCGAAGTCATAATCGGAAATCGCAGGATTGTCGAGTACGTAATAGTTGTAATTGTGGCCGTTGAGTTCTTCGCGGAGCGCTAGTATTTTTTGTTGGATGTCCATAAAACCGTTGCTGTAATTTTGCTTAAAAGTAGAAAAAAAATAGATTTTAGATTGTGGCTTTTCAGATTTTCAGACTTCCTTTCAAAAATAAAAAGGTTTAACGTTATTAATAAAACTAAAACGATTAAAAAAACAAAAACCTAACAACTTGCAATTGTTAGGTTTTTGGATAGTCTACTATTTTTCAACAAAGACCTTAATAATTTCACAGATAACTGTTAGTAGAGAAATTATCGTTGTTATAAATTCTACCTTTTTAAAGTTAGGTTCTTTTTCAGAGATGTTCTTTTTTTTAGAGTCACACTCTTTTTTGTGTTTGGGCTTGCCCATGCAACATAATGTTAAAAATTCCCGAATCTTGATTCAGGTTTATCATAGATTTGTATTGAATCTATACAAGCAAATATACACAGAAAAATGCTTCTCCTGCAACCCTTTGATTCGCTTTTATTTAGAACCGAAATGATTCTTCAGATGCTTAGCCCCGATTGCAGTGAAAGTCCTTTTGAGTAGCGCAGCGGAACAAAAGATTGCAGCGCAAAGCGGGAAATTGCTCCTAACATAATTTACGGTAGCCACAGAAGATTGCTTCGCTAGCGCTCGCAATGACGGTATTTCGATTGATATTGTCCAAAAAAACCGCCCGTCCAATAAATTGGAACGAGCGGCCTCCTGGAAATAATCTCAACAAACTTACTTCTGGATAATTATAAAGTCGGATCTCCGGTTCTTGAAGTGTTCCGCCTCGGTGCATTTCACGCCGTTTTTACATTTATTGGTCAGCCTGCTTTCGCCATAACCAATCGCGCTTTCGATTCTTGAAGCATCAATGCCTTTTGAGATTATATATTTTTGGGTCGATTTGGCCCTGCTGTCGGACAATTTCATGTTGTAAGCGTCTTTCCCGCGCGAATCCGTATGCGACTCGATCTTGATCCTGATATTTGGGAATTTTTGCATGATAAATACCACTTTTTCGAGTTCTTCCGCGGCCTGCGGCGTGATGTCCCATTTGTCGTAGTTGAAGAAAATCGGGTTCACCGCGACTTTTTCGACACCTTTGTCATTGATGATCAGGTCATCGTAATTGCTGAGTTCGAAATCGATATTCGGAATTTCGGCGTCGTTGATGTTTTTGGTTTCCACTTCTTTTTCATCACTGCTGTGGTTGACTTTGGAAGCGATGAGCTTGAATTTCTTCGAGCACGGAACGGTGACTTTGTATTTCCCTTCGCTATCCGTAGTCGTTTCGGTCACCAAATCCCCAAACTGGTCGTAGGCTTTTACATTGGCGTCCAAAATACCGAGCTTGGTTTTCGAATTCGTCACTTTTCCCGAAATCAATTGGTTGCACACCGGTTTCACTTTGGTGAAAAAATAGATATCGTCATCGCCTTTTCCGTTGCCGCGATTCGAGGAAACATAGCCGTAAGTATCTTTTGCCTCCACAATGTAGGCGAAATCATCTTTGTTGGAGTTGATCGGTGTGCCGAGGTTTTTGGGTTCGGTGAAATTGAGCGGTGCCGAAAATTTGCTTTCATACACATCGAGATCGCCCAATCCATAATGCCCGTCGGAAGAGAAATACAGTTTGCCATTGCTGAAGAACGGGAACATTTCGTTGCCGATGGTATTGATTTGCGGGCCGAGATTTTGCGGCGGGCTCATCGTTCCGTCTTCGGCAATCTGAACGACATAGAGATCGGTTTCCCCAAACCCGCCAGGCATATCCGAAGCAAAGAACAGCCATTTGCCGTCTTCGCTCAAAGCCGGATGTCCGACGGAATACTTATCGCTGTCGAAGAATACCTTTTCTTCTTTAACCAGCTTATCGCCCTCGATCGTTCCTTTGATGATCTGGAAATTGTTGGTGTTGGAATCGTCGTTGATCAGCTTTCCGTTCTTCTTTACGATGTTGGTGGTGTAATAAACCGTTTTCCAGTCCGGACTAAACGTTGCGGTTGCCTCGTGGTATTTCGTCATAACGCCCGGAAGGAATACGGTTTCATTGAACAGGCTTCCATCGACGGCATTCCGCTCGGCAATATAAAGATCGAGGAAGGGCTGTTTGTTCCAACTGTACAATTTTTCGTTGAATTTCGTCGTGTCTTTCGCCGAAGCATACACAATCTTATCGCCATAGAAAGACGCACCAAAATCTGATTTCGTCGAATTGATATCGAGATCTTTTACCGCATACAAAGGTTTTGTCCCTGCAAGGCTGTCCATTTGTTGCTTTTGGTGCATGTAATGGGCAATTTGCTTCTGGTCGCCTTTTTTGGTCAGGTATTCCTTCGTGAGCCTATCGGCTTTGGCATAATCGGTGACACCTTTGAGCGATTGGATGTAGCGCAGGAAATACGTTTCTTCCATGGTTTCGCCCTGGATGTCATACAATTTCTGGTACCATTTCAGGGCATTGCGATTGTCGTCAATATTATAATACGAATCACCGGCATGCTTGATCGCATCGGTTGAAGGCTTATCGGTTGTGACCAGATAATCCTCATAGGCTTTAGCCGCATCCACATAAGCGTAGGTCGTGAAAAACTTGTCGGCCTTTTTCAGTTTCGTCTGTGCGAAAACCGATGCCAGACCAAACAACAGTGTAATGATATATAGTTTTTTCATAATTGCTGCGTATTAGAAAAATCTTGGGGATTTAATTTGACTTGATTTTTGGGGCATCTGGAAACGCAGGATGATCTCGTGTGATCCGTTGTTGTATTTATTCAGATCGGTAACGGTATAATCAAACGCATAGCCGGCATAAAGGCTTTTCGTAATCTGGAATCCGACAAGCGCACTCATCGAATCGTCGAATCGGTAAGAAGCGCCGAGCGTCAGTTTTTCCTGGATCAGGAAATTGGCGGAGAGATCAACCGTTATCGGCGCGCCGCTTACGAGTTTCGCCATGGCGGCGGGCTTGAATTTCAGGTTGTCTGAAAGATCGAACACATAACCTCCGATGAAATAATAATGCAGCCTGTCGGAAAGCAGCGCTTCTTTCACATCGTCGTAGTAATCGGCGCGAAGGAAACTCGGCACCGAAATCCCGGCATACCATTTCTCTTTATACAGATACAATCCAGCGCCAAACGAAGGCTTGATCTTGCTTTCGATATTGTTGTTGAGCAAAACATCCGTATTGTCATAATAACGGCCTTTGGACCAGTCGACATCGAGTGAGCGGATACCCGCTTTTACCCCGAAAGCGAGTTTCATATCATGGTTCAGGTTTACAGTATAGGAAAAATTTCCTTCCAGATAGATTTCGCTTGACGGGCCGAGTTTGTCGTTTACTGCACTGAAACCCAATCCGACATTCGAGCCTATCGGCGCGTCTATCGTGAGTGATTGTGTTTGCGGTGCGCCATCAAGGCCGGTCCATTGAGAGCGGTGCAAAAGCGTCGCCTCGAGCGCTCCTGTAGATCCGGCGTAGGCCGAGTTTACAGTCATGGTATTGTACATATATTGCGTATACTGCGGATCCTGCTGGGCATTTACTGCGATTGCAATCAGACCAATCAATAAAAAATACGCTTTTTTGACTTTTATATTTAGTTTCATAATTATCTTATTTAGATTAATAAATTAGTGTGGATCGTCGGGCGGTTATCTGATAATAGACAGCCATCCCGATTTAACGATGTTATCCACACCAAGATCTAGCGTGTAATAATAAGTGCCGGTTGGCAGCTTATCTTCTTTATTGATGGCTCCTGAAACATTGGCTGTTCCGTCCCAATCATTTGTATAGCCTTTTTTGGAATAAACCAAGGCTCCGTATCGGTTGTATACTTCGAATTTATTGTCTGGATAATTCTCAATACAATCAATCCTGAATGTCTCGTTATTGCCATCGTTATTCGGGCTGAACTCGTTGTATACGATCAGGCAAAGCGGCGTTGTAGAAGCTGTCGCGCCGTTATTCCCAACATCTGAATCTTCAGGGTCGGAAGTCACGATCGTTACCGTATTCGTATAATCGCCGGTTGGCAGTACGGTTACCGTAATTTCCAAAACCACGCTTTGTCCGGCATTGAGCAACGGGATTG